>NZ_JAVJTO010000030.1:0-133401 GCF_040220235.1 Coleofasciculus sp. B1-GNL1-01 | reverse complement strand
ATTCTCAAATCGCTCACTGTATCGGTCAAACCCGTCTTCTGATATAATTTCTTGTAGCCATTCCGGTGCAAGTTTAGCTATTTGATTCAGTGTGGCTCTTAGGGTTTCGCCAACTAATTCTAAACGATTAACTTGACGTATAGCCGCCACCACCTGGGTTGAGTCTGTACGCTGTTTCCCACAAGTCTTAATTAATTTATGTTCAAAAAAGTGAGACACCATCACATCCAGCAACTTATTTGATGCTTCATGTTGGCATAGTCGTCCTCTAAATTCACTTAGTACCGTTGCATCAAATCCTGAATCGGTTAGGTTTAATCCCAAAGCATATTTCCAATCTATTCGACTCCTCACTGCATCGGCGGCTTGTCGATCAGTTAAACCTTCCGCAAATTGCATTATGGTGATTAATGCTAATCGAGCTGGTGAGATGGCTGATTGTCCACATCGGACGGGAAATACACCGACAAAGTCTTTGTCTTTGTATAGTGTCCCTAATTGATCATACATTTTCATGTATACATTTCCTCTTGGGAAAGATGCACGCGCTACTTTAACCGTTTCTTTTGGTACTTCCCAATAGTTTTGTGGATGTAAGCTGTTCGGCATTTAAACCTTAATGTCAATAATGGTGAAATCCTTGTAGTGCGAGCATCTTGCTCGCTACTAATACCCAATTTAAATGCATGACAGCTTAGTGTCATCGCCGCCGACTATCAACTCTTCAACTTTTTGTATTATCTTATTTATTGCGCTTCGCCCCCTTTGGGGTCTGACCCCCCATTACCCCCTCTATGCATTACCCACATCTTTCTTAACACACTTCGAGAGCGATCGCTCTCGCCCTCTCCCCCCCATTCCTACATCAGCAATTCTCAATAAAGTTGAGATTTTATCAAGAAACGGTTGTGGTAATTTGTCAAGTATAGTAGGATTGATTGGCTTTGAAAACATTGTGAAACAAGGCTTTCAGGTAGTTCAAGCAAGATGCGGATAACGCATAGATTACCCCCTAGAGGGCGCAAGCTGATGGGTTCCTCTCAACGTGAACCCTGAATGGACGTGAAGGAATAGAGCAGCACAGTGATGGGGGTGAGGGGTCTGACCCCTGATTCGCCAGCAGTATCCGGCGTGGGAGAGGGGCTGGGGGTGAGGGGTTGAGCTTAAGTTGACACCAATGCACGTCGGTGCGCCCCTACCGTTAACCAATGACAAATCAAGACGACTTCGCTTCTAGGTTTTCTAGGCGGCTTTTGAGTTCCTGATTCTCTTGCTTAATCTGATCCAGTTCTTCGCGAAGCTGTTTAATCGCTTTGTCTGAACCCACCTGTTTCTGTACCTTTTGAATCGCTTCTTCCGCCCGACGACGCACACGCCCATCCGGTGTTTGATCACATAGCGATCGCAAAACCCCAATCGCCTTAACAGTCTCCATTTGGGCTAAGGCGGAAACTACCGCCACTTGAGTCAGGAAGAACGATTCCCCGGATAACTCCTCTAACGCCTCTAATATTTCCTCTAGCTTATTCGGGGTTTGACCTGTGGAAATGGTGCCTAATGCCCGAATTGACGCCAGTCGTAAAGGTTGAGAAACACCTAGCTTAGTGTACTCCATAATTACATCTAACGCTTGGGGTGAAGACTTCATCTGACTCAATCCCGCGATCGCACCGGAACGCACGACTTCATTCCAACCTGCGCGTTCATTGAGAATCGTTGTCAACAGGTGCAGCACTTCGTCTGCTTTATCTTTCATACTCCCAGACGCCAGTTTACCCAGCACTTTCGCCGCCGATGCTTCTACGTAATAGCTAGCATCTCCCCCTTCTAACAAATGCTTTAAGGCTTGATAACTTTCAACCGTTTTCACCTTACTCAAGGCTTCAACCACCGATCGCCGCACCCGTGCATCTTTATCCTGCAAGCCAGCAACTAAAGCAACAGAGGCTTGATCCAGTTTGACTTTTGCTAATTGTTTCGCCACTTCGACGCGCACACCCCAGAAGGGATCATCCGTCAAGGCTTCTGCTAACGCTTGAACGACTTCTAATCCCCCCTTCTTCACTAACGCTTGGGCGGCGTAAATCCGGGAAACGGGGTCAGGGTCAAATTTAAGCTGGGCTTTCAGTTCGGCTAACGGATACTCCAGCGTCACCGTTTTTAAGTAATTATTCCCCGCATCAAAACTAATAAACTGGGGCTTTTTCTCCAAGGGGAAATAGAAACTCTGTTCCCGTTCATGGATGCGAACCTTAAACGTTTTCAGTGGCGAATCCGCATCAGTGTAGCCAAAGGCGATGGGAATTTTCAGGTCAAATCGCTCATTCTTGCTACCATTTTGACTCTCTTTTACTTGAGTTTGCACAACCGTAACTTTAGCTAACTGGCTATCCCCATCCCAGGTGTAGCTAACTTTATAGTCGGGATGACCGCCTCGGAAGACATATTGATCAAACAGAAATAGGAGATTTCGACCCGTGGCTTTTTCAATTGCCCGTAATAGGTCAACGGTTTCTACAGTATTATGGGCATTATCTTGGACAAAGGTTTGAATCGTCTTCCAGAATAACTCATCCCCCAATTCCGCCCGGATTATATGATAAACACAAGCCCCTTTTTCATAAAGGTGGCGGTCATACAATTCAATCGCTTCTCGGTAAATATGAGTAACAATCGGGCGACGATAGCGGGAGGTGTCTTCGCTGATGTAACTGCGGGCTTCATTGAGTAGGTAATATGCCGCATCGTCCTTACCATACTCTTGTTCCGTCCACAAGACTTCCGTATAGGATGCCATTCCTTCCTTAATCCAAGCATGAGACCAATGCTTGATTACTACCAAATCACCAAACCATTGGTGTGCTAATTCGTGGGCGACTAAGCTTTCAGTACGCATCCCATCCAGCGCCGCCCGTTCATCCAATAAGCAGCGATCGGTGAGGAGGGTGGTGGAGGTGTTTTCCATCCCCCCAAAGATAAAGTCATCGACACAAACTTGGGCGTATTTAGGATAAGGATAAGGATAGCCAAAGATATGACTATAGAATTCCATCATCTTGGGCGTCTTACCCATACTGCGCCGCGCATCCTCTTCCCGCCCTTTTTCCACATAATAGGTAACAGGTTTTCCTTGCCATTCATCGCGAATTTCGGCAAAGTCACCTACTGCTAAAGTCATTAAATAGGTAGGATGAACGTGGTTTTGTAACCAATGATAAGTTGTGCGATCGCCCTCTTCTTGAGTACCGATTAGTTCCCCATTCGATATCGCCATCAACGGTTTCGCAACCGTAACCCGCAGTTCCGAACTCGCTAATTGACCCGGATAATCGAAGCAGGGGAACCAGAAGCGGGAATCTTCATCTTCTCCCTGTGTCCACACTTGGGTGGGTTTGTTGGGGTAATCCTGGGTGGGAGTAATAAAATAGATACCCCGTTGCGGCTGTTCAACCTGGTACGCGATCGCGATTTTTACCTCTTTCCCCGCTTCAGTCGGGTTGCGAAGCTGGATCTGTAGTTGTTCCCCGTCACAATCAAAGGGTTGGGATTCACCGTTAATCTGCACCGATTCAATCGTCAGGTTCACCGCATCCAGGACAAACTGATGGATATCATCACGCACTGGGGTTAGGGTAATAGTGCAAGTCCCCTCTAAGCGCTGCTTGGGGATATCCAAGACCAAATCCAGGAAAATATGATTCACTTGTCCCGGGCGATCGGGGTTGTAGTGGGGTCTAGCACCGGGTAATTCAAAGGACTTGTGACCGTTTTGATCCGAATCAAAATAGGACTGTGGCATAAATGTGTCAAACGTTAACAGAACAACTACAAGTATCTCTTCCTTCCAGGGTAGCTTGTCTCACCGACTCCCAGTCAATGCGAATCAAGGGTTTTAACGGGAAACTCTCTTAATTTTAAGCAATCACGGCTCAAAAAATTTATTCTATGTAGGGTGGGTTAGGCGGTGTTTCCACCAGGACAATAACTATTTAATGAATTATCCGCCGTAACCCACCAATATTAAGGCTGTAGCGTCTATCTGAACCGCTTGCCAAATTATTTCCACATCTGTATTAAAATAATCATGAATCAGTTTAAGCTGTTCGGCATTTAAACCTTAATGTCAATAATGGTGAAATCCTTGTAGTGCGAGCATCTTGCTCGCTACTAATACCCAATTTAAATGCATGACAGTTTATCCCGCATTCCAGCAATATCTCTCCAAGGAATATCAGGATATTGATTTCTCACTGAATCAGGTACTCGCTTCACCGCTTCACCAATAATTTCCATCGCTCTTGAAACCGCAAACACCTTCTCCAAATTTTGTGAGAAAGCTTCAAACTCAATACCTGCGGGAAACTGTTCAATAGCAGCAACAGCATCCAAAATATCCTGTAAATAGTCCTCCACTTGCCGTTTGGTCACAGGTAAACAACCTCCGCCAAAACCCGCTCTCCAATTCGAGGCTTCAAGCCTCCCTTATGCACCAGATCAACCTTAACTCCTAGGTTGTCAGTAAGATAATTCTCCAAATTGATGAACTTTAACAAACTGGGTGTCTGGGAAAACTCCACCAGCACATCAACATCGCTCGTTTCAGTCTGTTCTTTTCTCACGTAGGAACCAAAAATACCGATTTCCCTAACCTGATAACGTTCCTGCAACACTGACTTATTTTGCCCAAGCCATTGCTTAATTTCCTCTAGAGTTTTCATCACCCCAGTCTTACCTTGAGTCAGTACGGTGTTAATCTAGCTTACACCAATCCAGATGAGAACTTGAATAGTGGGTGTTCTGGGCGAAAATATAGCAATAGACACATCGATTAGGACGTTCGACACCATTGTAGAGACGTTGCATGCAACGTCTCTACATAAATGATGGGTTAATACGTTCCCCCTTTAAGCGGACACAATGTAATCCGAGTTAATCGCACTCACTTTATTTGCATCCACTAATGCCTGATAAACCATAGCCGCCACCTCACCACGGGTAGCCGCTTTGGTTGGATCGAGTTTTTTGACATCAGGGTGATTCACCACAATTTGTTTTTTCGTGGCTGTGGCGACTTCCTCCTTGCCATACTCCGGAATATCATCACTATCCTCGTAAAAATCTAAGGCATTCGTATCGGATTCTGATAATTCTAATCCATTCACCAAAGACACCAGAACCTGAACCCGTTCGACATTATCTCCTTGGCGGAACATATCACCGGGATAACCGGATAAAAATCCGCCGCGATAAGCTTTTTGAATCACATCCTTTGCCCAAGACTTGTCACTAACATCCAGAAAGTTCTTGGCTTCCCGTTTCGGTGCAGGGTCAAAGGCTTTAACCAATAACGCTGCATATTGGGCGCGGGTCATTTTTTCATTGGGTTTAAATGTACCATCACCAAACCCGCTAATTAATCCTTTGTCAAGTAATCCTTCAATAAAGGGTTTTGCCCAGTGGTTTTGAATATCAGGGAAGGTTTTAGGTTGGTTATCATCGGGAGTAGCGCTAACAATATAGTCTGAGTTAATTTCACTCACCTGATTCGCATCAACCAGCGCCTGATACACCATCGCCGCCACCTCAGCCCGGGTAGCATCTTTTGTCGGGTCAAGTTGTTTCGTATCCGGATAACTCACCACAATTTCTTTCTTCGTCGCCGTGTTGACTTCATCTTTGGCATAATCCGGAATAGCGTCGCGATCGCTATAGGTACTCAACACCGTCCCATCACTTGCTGATAACCCCAATCCATTCACTAAAGACACAATCACTTGCGCCCGTTGCACATTATCATTGGGTTTAAAGCTATTGTCAGGAAAACCCGATAGGAATTCACCGCGATAAGCCTGTTGAATCACAGTCTTTGCCCAGAAATCATCAGCAACATCGGTGAAATTTATCCCATCCCGTTTAGCCGAGGGATTAAAGGCTTTGACTAATAACGCCGCATATTGAGCGCGGGTCATTTTGTCGTCGGGCTTAAATGTGCCATCTGAAAAGCCACTAATTAATCCTTTGTCGAGTAATCCTTGAATAAAGGGTTTTGCCCAGTGGTTTTGAATATCGGCGAAGCTATCCGGTGGTTGACCTCCATCATCATCATCTCCATCATCATCATCGCCCCCATCGCTGATACTGCCTTCAATTTGAACTGATCCACTCACTTGACTACTCGTCAACTGATTTCCCCAAGACACCAGGGTATTATCACTAGAGTTGAGAATCGCAAACTTGCCGTTGTTGCGAAAAATATTATTACCCGGATCATCTTGACTTTTACCTAAATCCGGCTCACCATTGCCTGTCACAGCAATACCGTATTCTTCATTATCCTCAATGGTGTTATTTCGCAGGATGGGTTTAGAATCTTCAGAAACCCCAACTCCGAAGCGGTTTTCAGAAATAAGATTATCGACAACTCGCGGCGTCGCCTCGCCATCAATACTAATACCGTAACCTGCTCCTTTACAGGTATTATCTTTAATTTCTCCTTGAGCCTCTTTGGTAAAGGAGATGCCATTTCCACCGTTATCAATAAAGTCATTATCAACAACGTTAGGTTTAGCGGTTCCGGTCGCTAAAACCCCTTCGCGATCGCATTGAGTAAAGGTACAGTTTGTTATAGTCGGATCAGTCGATTCAATCCAAATCCCTGTGCCGCGTGTGGCTTTATTTGTCACCGTGACACCGCGCACTTCAGTTGTATCTTCCAGTAAAAGGGTTATATTTTGTTGAGCCAGTGTGGGGCTAATATACTCGCCATTCCCTTCAATTACAATACCATCGCCTTTATTCTGTTCATTGCCTACCAGTTTGACCCCAGATGGGACTTGCAGTGGGAAAATCTCGCCACTCGTCGCATTATAGGTTCCCGCCGCCAGTTGGATAGTTGTATCAGCTTGGGCTTGTTGCAGGGCTTTGGACAAGGTTTTAAAGGGAGCAGATTGGTCACCCGTCGCGCTATCGTTTCCGGTAGCGGGATTAACGTAAAGAGTTTGAGCCATAATGTAATCTATCTATCGAAACAATAATTGGAGTATTGACTTGAGATAATGGTGAATGTTTCCCAGGGTAGGCTCAACTTGTAGCCAAAATCATCCTTCATTAGGATGAAATCTAGCTACTCACGGTTCCTGAAAATGACATACTTTTCACCTTCAAATCACCTTCTCAACTTAATTTGAGAGACGTGCGGGTTAAGGGGTTTGTGTCAAACCGGAGTCAGCTTGCTGATCAGACGGTTTGTTAGTCAGGGCTGATTTGCAATTGGCTGTGCTGGTTTAGGATGAGGATGATGAGTATAGCTTGACCTCCCGGAAAACAATGGCGTTAGAACCCTGTAAGGTGTGTGGTTCCCTAACTAGCACGAATGATGAAATTTGCATGATTTGCGGCTATCCGGCGAAAGGACGCCCGAAGACGATTTGGTTTAAGTGGATTGCGCTGATTCTGGCGCTGGCTATTGGTTTACCTTTAATTATCGCTACGTTTCAAAATCTAGTGAGTTCAGAGACGCCGATTCAATCCGTACCCTCTGAAAGTAAGTAATACCGAGTTGCGCTCAAACATAGTAGATAGGAAAAGCTGGGGAAGCTGGGGAAGCTGGGGAAGTTAACTCAAAACTCTACCTTACCTATTACCTATTCCACACCGAGCGTGTTACCGAGCGTGTTACCGAGCGTGTTACTGAGCGAAGCCGAAGTAAGCCGAGGTGTTGCCTATTGCCTATTGCCTATTCCCTATTCCCTGGCGCGTAGCGCTATATCTGCATCTCGATGAGAAGCCGATGAGTTCTCAAAGTTTTCAGTCATAAACTCCGATAACCACCCGTTTGAATGAGGATGTTGAGTCAAATCGATTATCCTCTAGATTCTAATGCACATCTGTGAATGTCCCTACACAAAGCCACTACTCTCTCTATTCTCCGATTACAACAAAAACATAGACAGGATGTATTCGGCTATTGATTCCCGGAACGCGATCGCGAAACGGTTCATCTGAGAGAAGGAGAATAATGATGCATTATCAAAACTATACTACTGAATCCCCAACCCGCTTATCGCGTCTCCAGGTGTTCAATAGTACATACGCTCTAGATGAAAAGCAACTGGATGGAAATCTGCAAGATGTATCACTGACTAATCCGGAATCGCTTCCTTTCTTTGAGTTTATTCCCGCGACATCGAAATCGCCGCAGCGATTCGTCGGAATTGTGGGTGTGGTGATTCTCTTGGCGGTATTGGGGATAAGTGGCGCGATCGCGTTACCCAGATTTCTGCGGGTGAGTACATCTCTAGGTGACGCCAATTCTACTACAGGATTTAACTGGCACTCCCCAGACATTGATATCCAGGATGTCAAGTGACGATTATCCCTTGCTTACATGAATCAGACGGTAGTCGGGATGAAGGACAATGAATGAACATCATTATTATATTGGTTTACTGCTGATCTTGCTGGTATTCGGGTTTGAACTCCTGGTTCAGTCAGCCGATATAAACAGCGGACAACGAGTGCGATCGCGTGCGTCGCGTCAGGAAGATAGTTTGTTAGTCAGTCGTTGAGATGGAATGGGATGAATCAGCGTTACTATCGGATTTTAGGATTAAGTTTATTCCTGGTTTGTATGGGACTCCTGCTATGGACAGGTTTTCAGCTAACTTTCGGTATTGAATCTAAATCCATCGCGATTCCGATCAACGCTAAGCAGAATTTAATCACTCGCATTTATACGCCTAAAACGACACCGAAACCCCAACCTGTGATGATTTTATGTCATGGGGTGAATGCGAGTAAAGAAAGCATGACCCCTTTAGCGATAGAATTAGCCAGACATGGAATTGCAGCCATTGCTTTTGACTTTGGTGGCTATGGAGAATCCTATTCTTTGGGGATGCAAAATAAATCGATTAATAGCCTAGAAACCAGTACCGTTGCTGATGCTAAAGCGGTCTTAGATTTTGTGCGATCGCGAAGCGTGTCCGAGGACGTATCGCATTCCTCCCAGTTTGATTCTAAACGTATTGGCATTGCGGGTCATTCCATGGGGGGAACCACTGCATTAAAGTTAGCTCAACTTGAGTCTCAACTACAAGCCACGGTTGTTCTGAGTATCAGTGGATTTGCTACGCCCACAATTCCCAACAATCTCTTCCTCGGTGTTGGCTTATACGAACAACTGAATCCGCCGTCAGAGTTGCGCCAAATGTGGCAAACGGTTTGTCCTGATGGTATCTGTAATAATTTTCAGAATGGAACCGCACGTCAGTTAGTTATCTCTGAGACAACCGATCATTTTACTGCACCCTACGACCCAAAATTAATCCGTCAAGTCATCCGTTGGACACAACAGGCTTTTGATCTACCGCTTCAAGAGAAGCCTTTAATTGTTCCCTGGTTTATTGTGGGCGGGATTGGTACAGTTAGCGGCAGTATTGTGGGAGGTGTTTGGCTAGTTCTGCGTTGGCAGAATTCAAAGCCTTCTCTCTCTAACTCCCTTTATACCCCCCTTTCATTCCCCCCTTTCAAAGGGGGGAACCAGGGGGGGATGGAGAGAGGTTTGTCCAAATCCCCAAAAGTAAGAATTCGATACAGTGTAACTGGAGTTTGGGGGATTATTCTCCTGATAGGCTGGATAGCCGGAACGAGTAATCTTTTCGTATTGTGTAGCCTGCTGCAATTGGTGAGTAATTATGGTTTACGTCATCCCGGAAAAATTAGCAAAGCGGTACGAATTACCGGATTGTATGTCGGTTTAGGGTTAGCCGCTTTCTGTTTATCGGGGTTACTTCGGGGTGCAATTGAATTGTGGCATCATCCCTTATCATCGCTCAAACTCCCTCAGTTTTTACTGCAATGGATTATTTTTATTTTTTATAACTATGGCATCGCAATGAAAGTGGCTGTTTTAGATGCGTACACGTTCACGTTACAACCGAGTTGGTTCTTTCTCCTCATCATCGGATGTGAGTTAATCCAACCGGGTATACTTTTAACTGGGGTGGAAAAAATCGGGGTTTGGCTAGTTCAATGGTTACGTCGTCCGCTAACTGTAACCGGATTGGGTAAAGTGTCTGGAAAAGAGGCGGGATTAATCGGAATATTGGTGGTGTTACTCATCGTTTTATTACATCAGCGCCGTGGGGATATTAGTCAAGTTGCCAGTCAGGGAATCGCCGCGCTGGAAGTGTTTGGACTACTGCTAGTGTTACCGATTGGGGTGGGGATTGGAATTGTGCGATCGCGTTGGTTTCAGCGTCTGGAAAATCGGTTAACTTCAAACGAACGCCACTGACTTTAGAGTTTGTAGTAAGCGCTTTAGCGCTTCTGGCACTAAAGTGCCTACTACGAACCCAGATTGACTCAGCGACATTTAACTTAAAACCCCTCTCCCCCAGCCCCTCTCCCACAAGGGGAGAGGGGAGAATACAGGGGAATTTAGGTTATGTATTTTCAGTGAATAATAGAGAATAGCAAGGTTATTTTTAGTTCTTTTTTCTCTTGATAAAAGAAGAAGAAATTGATGCTCTGTCCGGTTCCCCTTCTCCCCATGAAACCCAAGCTATTGCATCCTTTGTCCTCCATCCGTATACTTAAGCTTAACCCCTCTCCCCCAGCCCCTCTCCCACCCAGGGGAGAGGGGAGAATACAGGGGGATTTAGGTCATGTATTATCAATGAATAATAGAGAATAGCAAGATTATTTTTAGTTCTATTTTATCTTGACAAAAGAAGAAGAAATTGATGCCCTGTCCGGTTCCCCTTCTCCCCACGGTGGGAGAAGGGGTTAGGGGATGAGGGGGGAAATGCCAAGAAGTAGATAGACACAGTAGGGGAGAATAAAAGTGACTTTAGGTCATGTATTATCAATGAATAATAGAGAATAGCAAGATTATTTTTAGTTCTATTTTATCTTGACAAAAGAGGATAAATTGATGCACTGTCCGGTTCCCCTTCTCCCCTGGGTGGGAGAAGGGGTTAGGGGATGAGGGGAAAAATGCCAAGAAGTACACAGACACCCCCTTAACTTGACACCAATGGGGGATGAGGGTGTCCAAACTCCCCGCGAATTCGACTCAAAACCTCTGGCAAATTCCTCTCCACCTCCTCACTACTCACTCTGACAAATCGTAATCCTAAAGACTCCAAAACTTGCTGTCGTTGCTCATCCAAATGTTTCTGAGACTCATGAATTCCACCATCAACCTCGACAATCAACCGCTCCGATGCACAGAAAAAATCAACGATAAATCGCCCGATGGGTTGCTGACGCCGAAACTTTCGCCCCTCTAGCTGCTTTTTCCTTAAAGCTTGCCATAAAATTGCCTCACTCGGCGTTGGTTCCTTGCGAAACTGACGGGCAATTTCTATCATCTTCTGTTCTCATTGTCTCGGAACGTCCCATCGCTCTACAGTTTCAGTTTTTTTCACAGCGTTACCTCTCAAGAGTTTGATGAGTCAGTTCAAGTAGGTTGGGTTTGGAGAGCTAATCGGCACTTTGCCTTCAAGAATTGTCCCTTTAAAATTTACTCTGAGAAGACTTGTATTTCTAAAATTCACCCTGTTAATATTCGCCTCTCTAAAATTCACCCTGTTAATATTCGCCTCTCTAAAGTTCGCTTCTTTAAGATTTGCCTCTCTAAAATTTACCATATTAAGATTCACCTTTCTAAAAGTCGCTTCTTCAAGATTCGCATTTCTAAAATTAACTCTTTCAAGATTTGCCATTTCAAAATTAACCCATTCAAGATTTGACCCTCTAAAATCAACCCTTTCAAGATTCACTCTTCTAAAATTTACTCCTTCAAGATTCGCATTTCTAAAATTAACTCTTTCAAGGTTCGCCCCTCGAAAATTCGCCTCTTCAAGATTTGCCTCTTCAAGATTCGCCATTTCAAAATCCACCCCTTCAAGATTCACACCTTCAAGATTCACCCTACGCAAATCTAAAAAACTTAATAAATTTGGACACAACACATCTGAACAGATTTCTTGTCCCTGTAGCCGGGAAATCCAATTACCAAAAGCATCCTCAGAATGCCATTTAATCTCCGAACATTTCTCCGTCAAACGCGCACAACTATTAAGAACCGCTAACAAAGCTTCCTCCGCATTGCGGGCTTGTCGGTTTTCTTCCTGAAAATTAGGACGAGGTTCTAGCTTTTCCATTGGCATTCCGTGCTTCAACATAAAACCAATTAAATGACACAGAGTATCCTGCCAATTTGCCACATCCTCTGGCTTGACTTGATAATGCAGCCGCATTTCATCTAAAACAAACTCAAACAAATATTTATCCATCGCCGTAGAACCACAGACTAACGCCCAGCGATGTAACGCCCGACGTTCATCCCAATCTTCATAAGGATCATCATCGCGGGCTTCTAATTTGCGGTGGATATACCGCACTTCTTGGACAATGCGTCGGGCGGTTAAATATTCGCCAAAACTTTTGTGGGTAAATTCAAAGGTGTTGTCACCGGAATCATTATGTCCACTTTGACGGAAATAAAACGCCGTCATCAAACGAGTAATGCTGGCTTTCGCATCATCTTGAAAGCCTTCTTGAAATCGCCTCAGCAGATTTTTTAGATTACTATTGTCACAATGCTTTTCAATGTCTCTCACTGTAGTAGTCCGCCCATTCCCATGCCAAGCAGCCAGGGCAATTTCTTCGAGAATCCGAATAAAATCTCTTTCCTCAATTCCCTGAATGGCTTTATGTTGATGTCCTGCCCACCCTCGCTCATAAATGGCTTTGAGTAAGTCATTATAAATGGCATTCAAGTTAGTGTCTTGGTCAAAGGTTAGTTCTCCCCGTCTTAAACTGAGAGCCACTAGATAATTGAGCAAGGGTTGAGCGGTAATTTCAGTTAAATTTCCCTGGTTTAGCTCATTGGGTAAACCCGTATAGCCATAACCACTCACAGTACCATAATTTTGCCACCAATTCTGGCGCTGATCTTGTTCTAGTAGCTGGTTCTCATCGACATAATCTTTTCGCTTATCTTCAGGGATAAAGTAGGGTAAAACGTGCAGGATTTGTCCCTCTTTGCGAAAGTCGGTTTGATTCGCCTGGACTGCCAATTCTCGTCCGGCAATCAGTACCTGTAAGCAGAGTTTTTGCTGGTTTAATCGGTCAACTGTACGCTGGACTTCTCGGACAAAATCTTGGGCAATTTTTTCGGCAATTTTCCCCTGCATGGCTAATTCATCTAGTCCATCAAAAATAATCAAGAGGCGGGATTCGCGACAGTCTGCGGCTAGGGGATTGTGCGGTAAGATGCCGTCTGTATGGATAAATTTACCCACTGCCTCAATCAGATCATCGGCGGGATTAAAATGGTGCAGGGGAATAAATAAAACCCGAATCTTATCTGTTTCTGCTAGGTTGGCGGCAAACATTTTAGCAAAGGAGGATTTGCCACTCCCCGGACTGCCACTAATTAAGCGAATGGCATCATCTTTTTTGGCTTGATTTAGCCAGGTTTTTAGTTCTTTGTCTAACTCAATGACGACGCGCTCAAATTTATCACGATTTGCCAGTCTTGGGTCTAATTCTTCCGGATTTTGTCTCTCAACTTTACGCTTATAGTAAGCCCGTAGCGGCACATAGACGCGCTTGAGACTAAAGGCTTCTAAAAACATCGGTTCTTCCACTTGTTTTTGTAGCCAGGTTCCATATTTGAACCATGCCTGAAGTCGGTCATTGGCTTGGGTGAAGGGAGTATCGAGCCTTTCTTTCAGTACGGCATAGTCTTTTGCCTGATTTCCCCACTCGTGATGGAGTGCGGCGGCAAAGTAGATGGGGAGTCTATCGCTAATGGCGATAGCATCAGCTTCGCTGACTTGACATTGCTTTAGCCAATCTACAAAGGTAGGTTTGATAGCGGCAATAATCGGGTCTTTATCGGGATGTTCAAAAAACCTTTGGTTAAGCGTTAAACTGCTATCTGCTAATGCCTGGTTAATTTCAGTTTGTAAGGTTTTAATCTTATGGTTATTGGGTTCTATTTCAGTTTTTTTATCAACAAGATTCTTGATTGCTTGGAGCAAAGAACGGTAAATGAGTAACCAGGCTATTTCTTCGGCATTAGCGGCTAAACCCAGGGCGGATAGAACGTCAACGGCGTTTCCAGCCAGACTATCCCACTTGCCAAACAGGACATCAATCCCTCCTTTTCCTACAGCTTTTGAGAAATCGGTGAAGTTAATCTTAATGGATTTCTTCAATACCGGAGTCGGCGGGGTGATGGGAATTCCAGATTCGTTTGTCATGATGGGTTTAGGGGAATTGTTACCGGATGATAATGTAGAGACGTTCCATGGAACGTCTCTACAGGGTATCGGAACAGGGCATTTTGACCTCGAAACACGGCATTTGGAGTTCAGCAATTCCACCTTAGCAGGTGCGTTACGCTGACGCTAACGCACCCTACGACTACAACAGAGTGCGATCGCATTCCCCAGCCGTTTTGTAGTGAGGGAACTTTAGCCCTTTATAGCTAGGTGTTAAAGCACTAAAGTGCTTACTACAAACTAACATTTAATTCTGCCTTGCTAGGTGCGTTACGCTAGCGCTAACGCACCCTACGAATCTGAAAATTAAGTCGATGAGAAGTCGATGAGTTCTCAGTCATGTTCTCAAAGCCTTACCTGATTTAATCAAGGTGTAGAGTTAAAACCTAATCTCATGGGTAGGAAAACTGGAACAGATGCAACTAGCGTAGGATGCTTTCTCGGATTGATGTTACTGATAGCCGGATTTTTTTACATCCTTGCACCCACGTTTTTGAATCACAGTCATAAACATGATCAGTCAGAAGGTAAAACTTATGTGGGTTCTATGAACCGCGCCCAGCAAGCTTACCATGTAACGGAACAAAGCTTTAGCAGCAATATTCCTGATCTAGGTTTGGGTATCAAGACTGAAACAGAAAGCTACGCCTACTCAACTCAGATAACTGACAATGCTGCATTTAACTATGGCATATCTCGTAAGGACAAAGTTCGGAGTTATGTTGGTGGTGTTTTTGTCGTTCCCGCAACTGAGGTTGATACTGATGCTGCATCAGATGCAATAACTACCGTTGCTATTCTATGTGAAGCGAATACACCGGGTTCAATCAAACCCCCAGCACCTATCTATCAAAAGGGTGAACTGGCTTGCGGTGAAGGGACAACAGATTTATACAGATAGGAATAGCTTGGCTCAGTGAATATAGCCTTTCTTCAATGAATGAGGGACTTAGATAAGGGCGCAAGCCTTGCGCCCCTACAATTGAATGATTCATTAGGACTAACTCAAGCATGGTTATTTTGGAAAAAACCCCTACCCAACTGAAACTCCGACACCGCCCCTATTTTATTTGGCAACTCTCTGGCTGTTTGGTTGTCAGCGTTCCTTTGTTCATTATTCTGGTTAGTGTAGTCCTACCTTGGATTGTTTATATGTTGGGCTTGTATGCCTTATTCGGTTTTAATCTAGTTTTGAGTATTGTCTTACTTGTCTGTGCGGGGCGTATTTTCATCTATCACTTTGATAAAAACACAAACAGTCTGTTCATCAAACGGCGAGGATTATTTAAAACTCAAGTCACCTTGTATCCCCTGAGTGATATTTTCCAGGTGCAACTCAAATCGACAAGCTGGAATCAGGCTCAGACAAGTAACTATCAAATCGTGATTATTTTGAAATCAGGGAAACAGTTGTCTATTAAATCGGAAGGAAAAACCCTACAGCAAAAGCTGGAAATCGTTAACCTAATTCGTCGATTTCTGGGTATGTCACCACAGAAACTAGCTGATTAATCTCTACCTTACTACCCTCTGCCTGATTCGTAAGTAAGTTGGTGGAAATGAACCTAAATAGAATGTCACTGACTGGTAAGCTGTCATGCATTTAAATTGGGTATTAGTAGCGAGCAAGATGCAAAGCCTGCGGCATGGCTTCGCTAAACGCACTACTGGTATGATGGTGGGTTGAGCGGAGTCGAAACTAACCCGACGATAGATTAAGGATTTCGGTAAGCCAAAACTGCTTATTGAGTGTGCCATTCACCCTAAATATATTAACTTGTATCAATAATCCTCAAACCCTTACCAAGGACGAATGACGAATGACAAAGGACGAATGACGAATGACGAATGACGAATTGTGTATGCTAGCAATAGCACAATCATCGAGGAAAGGATCATGAGTGCAGTAACCTCAACCCCGAATCAACCCGCTTTAGCGGAATTACGAGAAGGATTACCCAATATTTGCGGGTGGGAAGACAATATTCGGGCGGTGGTACAACACGACGAACCTGTATTTTTACCGACAACCAATCTCCGCCTCGAGGATATCACTTCAGGATTCGCTTGCGCCTTACATCTGCACCAACCCACGGTTCCAGCCGGGGCGAATGGTGAATTGATTAGCAATCTCCAATACATGTTTGAACATCCCCAGGAAGGGGATAACCATAATGCCGAACCCTTCGCCGGGTGCTACCGTCGGATGGGTGATTTTATTCCCCAACTGGTATCAGAGGGATGTAATCCTCGGATTATGCTGGATTATTCGGGGAATTTGTTGTGGGGATTCCAGCAAATGGGGCGGGAGGATATCCTGAATAATCTTAAACGGATTACCTGCGATCGCGCTTATCAGCCTTATGTGGAATGGCTGGGAACGATGTGGAGTCATGCGGTTGTTCCCTCTACCCCAATTCCCGATATTAAACTGCATATTCAGGCATGGCAACATCATTTTGCTGCTATTTTTGGCTACGATGCGCTGAAGCGAGTCAAAGGCTTCTCACCACCAGAGATGCATTTACCCAATCATCCTGATAGTTTGTATGAATATATCAAAGCGCTAAAAGACTGTGGCTATCGCTGGTTGATGGTACAGGAACATTCTCTGGAAAATCTGGATGGTTCGGGATTGTCACAGGATCAGAAATATGTTCCCAATCGTTTAGTGGCTCGCAATTCTCAGGGGGAAACAATTTCTATCACAATTTTGATTAAAACACAAGGGTCAGATACCAAATTAGTGGCACAAATGCAGCCCTATTTTGAGGCAAAGGGGCGGGGTAAGCAGTCAATTGGCAATCATTCGATTCCATCCTTAGTCACCCAAATTGCTGATGGCGAAAATGGGGGCGTGATGATGAACGAATATCCCCGTGATTTGTTTCGGATTTACTATGAAATTCGCGATCAAGGCGGCGGAAAAACGGGTGTCGTGCCGATGAATGGGACGGAGTATTTAGAATTACTAGAAGCAGCAGGTGTTAATCCAGAAGAGTATCCTCCTTGTCAAGCCGTTGGTCAACATAAAATTTGGCAACGAGTCGATCTAGATAATATTACACCTGATGCAGTAGCGAGTGCGATCGCAGAGTTGACAGCCACGGATGATCAATTCCACGTTGATGGGGCATCATGGACGAATGATTTAAGTTGGGTCAAAGGCTATGAAAATGTCTTAGAACCCATGAATCAACTCAGTGCGGCGTTTCATCTGAAGTATGACCCCTTAGTGCAGGAAGATCCATCAGTGACGCAGCGAAGTGATTATCAGCAAGCGTTATTGTATACGTTGTTACTGGAGACCAGTTGTTTTCGCTATTGGGGACAAGGAATGTGGACGGATTATGCCCGTGAACTTTACCAACGCGGTGAAGCGATTATTAAGGGTTAAGTAGGTGGGGACAATTAAAGTTAACGGTGGGGATCGTCATTCGTCATTCGTCATTTGTCATTTGTCATTTGTCAAAACACTGATTTCACGGATTTATTGGAGAGATAGGGGTAGGGAAGTGAGAGCTTATTGACACTGATTACACAGACAAGGAAAGTTCGCTCATTTTCCCCATCTTCCCCATCTCCCCCATCTTCCCCATCTCCCTCATCTCCCTCATCTCCCCCATGTCCCCTATCTCTCCAAATGTTATCGGTTCACCATTCTTGGGAATACTGAGTCCAGATTTGTCTGTGTGCTAAATAGGAGTCCAAGGATGTTAACCGCAACAGGGAATGATCCTCAAAAATCGCCACTGATCCTCGTTGCTGATGACGATCGCTTCACACGAGTGATGTTACGTCAACTGCTGGAAAAAGAGGGATATCAGGTGATCGAGGCAGAAAATGGGGAGAAATGTTTAGCGGCGTATCAGCAGTACCAGCCGGATATGGTGCTGTTGGATGCGTTGATGCCGGTGATGGATGGTTTCATCTGTTGCCAAAACCTGCAAACCTTTACACAGACTCCCGAACAAAAGAGCGATCGCGCGTTGCTGGGTATCCCGGTGCTGATGATTACCGGGCTTGAGGATCAAAAGTCCATTGATTCAGCATTTGCTGCTGGCGCGATCGATTATGTGACTAAACCCTTGCATGTCCCCGTCTTACTCCAACGTATTCGTCGTCTCCTCGCCGCAAGTTGGGCAGAAAAAGCACTGCGACGCAGCGAACAACAATATCGATCCGTCGTAGAAAATGTTAAAGAAGTTATTTTTCAAATTGACCCCAATGGTAACTGGGAATTTCTCAGTCCGGCTTGGACAAAGTTGATGGGGTTTACTCTAGAAGAAACCTTAGGAACGCCTTTTCTTGAGTGTGTTCATCCTGACGATTGCCAACTCCAGAAAGAATTATGGCAATCTATCCTAACTGGGGCAAACGTTGGTTTTCAACGAGAGATTCGGTACGTCACCAAAACCGGAGAAACTCGTTGGCTAGAAATTCATGCCCATGCCTCACAGGTTACTAACGGCAAATTTACGGGTCTTTCTGGTATTTTGCATGATATCACAGAACGGATCTATGCCGCTGCATTAGAAAAAGAAAAAATCCGGCTAGAAACGGAAATAATTGAACGCCAGCGCAGCGAGGCGATGATTCGCCAAGCCTTAGAGAAAGAGAAAGAACTGGGTGAATTGAAATCTCACATCATTACCACCATTTCCCATGAATTCCGGACTCCCCTAACCACGATTCAATCCTCTAGCGAATTATTGAAACTCTACGATAAAAAATTAACCGAGGACAAAAAGCTAAAACATTTCCAAAAAATTGGCTTGTGTGTTGAACATATTACCCAACTCCTAAATGATGTGATACTGATTGGTCAATCGGAAGCAGGACAAATGAAATTTAATCCTATTTCCCTGGAGGTGGCAGATTTATGTCATGACCTAATCGAGGAATTCCAAAGTAATCTAGATCCGCGATATACCCTCAAGGTGTTTATTGCAGAATCTCCCATCAAAGGGTTATTCGACGAGGCTATGTTACGGAAATTATTAAATCACTTGCTCTCCAATGCTGTCAAATATTCCCCCAAAGGAGGCACGATCACCTTCCAGTTAGGCTGTCACTCAGATAACGTAACCGTCCAGATTCAAGATGAAGGAATTGGCATTCCGTCCATAGATCAATCCCGATTATTTGAATCGTTTTATCGGGGGAGTAATATTAGCACCATTGGCGGCACTGGATTAGGACTCGCCATTGTCAAAAAATATGTGGACTTACATGGCGGTCAAATCCAAATTGAGAGTGAAGTCGGCATCGGCACAACCGTTACTGTTACCCTACCTATCAATCAGTAACAAAAATTGAGCAACCCTGGAAACAAGTTTCCTCCAACTAGCGATTCATCTCACGGTCAATCAAAGATTCGACCGTGAGGCTTCTCGCCGATTATGCTAAAATTCAACATCCGACTCAAAGCAGTGAACTTATTACTGCAAGGCATAGACTAACCGAGTGGTATTGGAAATGGGGCAACTAGACAATCAACCGGAAAACGCCGAGAATCGGGAACAACAAGCCGCCGATCTCTTGCAATCCATGACTGAGAGTATTGAGGAAATGGAGACGTTGCGTCATCGTCTCATGACTCAGTTTACTCAGGAGATTGAACAGCTACACAAAGAGAAAGCCCAGTTAAGCGAGGAAATTAAAACGCTGCACGATCAACGACAGCAGCACTTGACTCAACCGCCAGCACTGACGTCTGAGATTGCCCCAGCCTTTGCCAACCAATTGCAAGACTTACTCAGCCAGCAACTCCAACAACTTGCCCAATCCTCAGAAAGACTATCCATTGATCAGACGGTGGGAAATCATCAGCAAACTATCCAGGAATTAGTGGCTTCCTTAGATAACACGCTGAGAACTACATTTAGAACCCTGCAACAGGATCTGAATAGCTATCAAAGCTCAATGTCTCAACAGTTGAGCCAGATGTACAGTCTCCAGGAACAAGCCGAGGTGATTCTAGAGACACTGGTGAATCGACTCAAAGCTGAAATTCCTCCCCCATCCTCTACCTCTGAACCCCGTTCTCAACTTCCTCCCGCCGCCCCCCATCCTCTAACGTTACCTGCGCCGGATCAGGATGGATCTTCTCCTCGTTCTAATCAGGGCGAAATCGTCAGATCGCCTGCTGAATCACCTTTACCTGTTGTTCCACCTACCCAGCTTCAAAGACGCCCGCCAAAACAATCCACGGGGAAACAGTGGGTTGGGTTAGTGCTGGTGTTGTTATCGTTGCTAGCTCTAGCATTTGAAAACGTTTTTGTCAATATTATTTTTAATGCCACAGCGATTGCGGGATTCCCAGAACCAGTGGGTGGTTTTTGGATGCCGACGTTAGGGAATACCTTACTGGTACTATGGTCGCGAATGTTGGTCGTTGTACCTCTGATGGCAATCTTGAGTCGGGGATTTTATCGGGGGGTGTGGCGAGATATTCAACAGGTTCTGCGATCGCGCAATTGGGGTTTATTCGGTACTCTCTTCTGTAGCGGGTTTTTCCTATTCTTATCCAAAGTATTGCTGTATTGGGGATTAGGAATCATTGCGCCCGGTGTGGCTGTGATTATTTTCTTTATCTATCCCATCGTGCTATTACTCTTAAGCGATCGCTTTAATCGATGGAGTCATTTCATTCCCTTCGCGATGGTGATTGCAGGGTTTGTGCTGACGACTCTACCCAGTGGTAGCGGGGAACTGTCACAATTCGGTGTTACCCTGGCGTCAGGGGCGGCGATCGCCTTTGCCCTGCATTTAATGCTGATGCAAAATTTGGCAAAACAGTTTCATCCGATGCCAATTCTGTTGCTGAACTTAGCCATCGTGCTGATATTTTCTGCCTTGGGTGTAATGATATCCTTCCCAGCATCGTGGGGTCTAGTCTTTGCGCCGAGTTTAAGTTCAAATCTAGTGATAAGTGGTCTGGTTTTAGGCGGTGTTACTTTGATTAGTTCTATCTGCAACTTCATGGGAATTGCCAGACTTGGTGCGGCTAGCGCTTCGGTTTTGGGGGCTACCTTACCGATTTTAACCGCACTCTTGGCTTGGATTCTGATTCAAAGTCCATTAACGGTTCCTCAAATCGCGGGTATGGTGCTGGTAACGTTAGGAATAGCGGCTTTAAACATTGTGCAATCGCGCCATCCCCAGAGCAGGGGAGCAGGAGAGTAGGGGAAGCTGGGGGAGCTGGGGAAGCTGGGGAAGCTGGGGGAGCTGGGGAAGCTGGGGAAGCTGGGGAAGCTGGGGAAGCTGGGGGAGCGGGGGAAGACGGTGAATAAGGGCGGGTTTTGTTGATACGTTATGATTAACCGAGTTTTATAAATGGCTAAACCCGCCCCTACAATATAACTTTTGAATTGAGCAAGGTAATCAGGATGCTGTGACAATGCGATCGCGTCCTCCAGTAATTGCTAAATTCAGGGCGATCTGAGCTGCTTGTAGCACTTCCTTTGCCGTCTTGCCATGTTCAGCAAAACTGGCTATCCCCGCAGAAATTGTTAGAGAACTCAAGGATTGACCCCGATAGTCTAAACGAAGTTGCTGAATACTCTGTCGCAGTTGTTCGGCGCGTCGTTGGGTGACGGCTAACGCGGCTTCTGGTAAGAGTAGGAGAAATTGTTGACCACCATAACGACAGGCAATATCCGACGCCCGAACTTGGCTGGGTAATAACAACCCAATCTCGCGCAACAGCAAATCAGCTACAGATTTACCAAATCGCTGGTTTAACTGTTCCATCTCATCAATTTCCAATAAAATTACCCCGATAGGCTTGGGTTGACGTTGAGACTTGCGGATTTCTCGTTCAAAGCATTCTTCCAGATAACGTCGGTTATACAGTTTCGTCAGCGGATCTCGAAACGTCTGGGTTTTCAGCGTTTCTCGCAGTTTTAAGTTCGCTAATGCCAAGCCAATATGCTTCGCCACTTTCTCCGCTAATTGTCGAGTTTGGGCAATTCGCCCCCGTTGGAGTGAACTAACGGACAACAACCCCACCGTGTCTCCATGGGCAATCATAGGAACACAATAGGTTTCCACGGCAGGAGAATTAGCGCGAATATGCTGGCAGTTTAAACAATACTGGGTATCATCGACCAAATGAGCCTGTCCGCGTCGTAATGCTAGGCATTCGTGGGGCGAAAAGACCGAATCGCTCGTCAACGGAACAGAACCCCAAGTCGCGATCGCCTCCAGTAAGTTTTTTGAGGAGTTCATGACAAAAATCGCCCCAATTTCATCGGGAAAAAGCTGTTGAACTAAGGGTTCAATGGTTGTACATGCCTCTTCCACCGAATAACTGGATTGAAGTGAATCAATCAATTGTTCGAGTACAGGGGTATTTAATTGACTTTGCATGCTTACCTGCGGTTTTCAACGGTGAGAGATTATCGTGATGCCCCTGATATTGGTTCTTCTATACTGGCATTGTTATTTGTCATTCGTCATTGGTCATACTCGCTTCGCGAGAAGCAAGCTACGTAAAGTCGGGGCGGGTGTAGGGTGCGTTAGCGTTCGCGAAGCGTTCCCGAAGGGTAGCGTAACGCACCATTTCCAACGATAGTAGTGAAACCCGCCCCTACACCATCTTCCCTATCTTCCCCATCTGACACACCGAGCGTGTTACTGAGCGAAGCCGAAGTAAGTCGAGGTGTTCCTCATCTCCCTCACCTTCCCATTTACTCCGCCCCTCAAAAAATAGCTGCTTCTAGCTTCGATAGTGCCTCTTCTAGATTGTCATTGACAATTTGCAGATCGAACTCATCCGCCGCCTCGATTTCAGCTTTGGCTCGTTCCAGGCGTTGTGCGATCGCGTCCTCACTATCCTTACCCCTCCCCCGAATGCGCTGTTCGAGTTCCGCCATATTGGGGGGTAGAATAAAAATACGCAAGGCGGTGGGAAAGGTTTGTTGAACTTGCCTTGCTCCCTCCAGTTCAATTTCCAAGAGGACGGACTCACCCCGTTGAATATGCTGTTCTACGGGTTTGCGGGGTGTACCATAATAATTCCCCGCATACTCTGCCCATTCCAATAACTCATTGGCGCTGACCATCTGCTTAAACGTATCCTGACTGACAAAATAATAATGTTGTCCCTCCACTTCACCAGGGCGGGGTTGACGGGTAGTGGTGGAAATCGATAGGTACAGTTGCGGATGTCTAGTCAAGAGTAAACGGACTAACGTTCCTTTCCCCACGCCACTTGGACCCGTTACTACAATAAGTCTGCCTGGTTTGATCATCGGTTTCTTGTCGAGTTAATTAGTACTGGTTGCTCCCTCTTTGCCAATGACAAAGCGATGAGCAACCGTTTCTGGCTGAATCGCTGATAAAATGACATGGCTAGAATCGGTAATAATGACAGCTCGAGTGCGCCGCCCATACGTTGCATCAACCAGTTGTCCGCGATCGCGAGCATCTGTAATGATACGCTTAATCGGGGCAGACTCTGGAGAAACGATTGCCACGACACGGTTTGCCGAAACAATGTTACCAAAACCGATATTGATCAGTTGAATGTCCATGAAAAAATAACGGCAAAAGCCGCTTGAGGAGCGATTACGAGGGATTTGATTTCAATGTTATCTACAAAAATTTAGGCTTACAAGGTTAAATTGCACAGAAAACCTGAATTTTCGGGTTGACGCTAAAAAAAGAGTAGATTTGCTTGCCATAAATGCGGCTTACTTGTCATCGGCTATTAAGTAGATAGTCAGACGACAACGGACACCAATTTATACGAGACACCGTTACACCCCATCACGAAGACATGCAACAGGTTGACTTTACGACCTTGACAGCCGCTTGTGCAGAGTTACAAGCGGGTTGGATACCAGGACGACTGGAAAAGGTTTATCAGCGCGATCGCTTTACTATTACTCTATGCTTACGAACGCTTCAGGGTAGAGGATGGCTGACGCTGGCTTGGCATCCCCAAGCCGCCCGAATTTGCTTGGCTGATCCGCCGCCTCGCCTACCGGATACGTTTACGTTTAGTGACCAACTGCGACATCAGTTAAATGGGTTGGCGCTAGTCGGGATTCAGTTCATTGCTCCTTGGGAGAGGGTGTTAGACTTGCAATTCGCCCGACGCCCCGGAGATCCGATTCTCTGGCATCTGTATGTAGAAATTATGGGTAAATATAGTAATGTTATTCTGACAGATGATAAAAATATCATCGTCACCGCCGCCCATCAGGTTAGCTCCCAGCAATCGAGCGTCCGCCCGATTCAAACGGGTCAGCCTTACGAACATCCGCCAGCATTGTTGGGGGATTTACCCAGTTTAAGTGAGTCCCAGGAGCGTTGGCAAGAACGAGTTAGCTTAGTTCCCGGAGCGTTAAAACGGCAATTACTCAAGAGTTATCGGGGATTAAGTCCAGCCTTGGTGCGTTCCATGATCCAAACGGCTGATTTAGATCCCAACCAATCTACAGACACGTTAAAGACAGAGGATTGGCAACGGCTGTTTCAGCGCTGGCAAGAATGGCTATGGGCGTTGGAAAATTGGGGTCAAGTTGTAGGGGCGGGTTTTACGGATAATGTTTTGGAGAAAACTGATAACTTAACTAAACCCGCCCTTGTTGGGGAAGATGGGGGAGACAAGGAAGTTAACCGTTTACAACCGGGTTGGACAGAGGATGGATATAATGTGCTGGGTTGGGGTGTGATTAAACCTGCTGCAAATGTCCAGTTTTTACTGCATCATTACTATACAGATCAACTGAATCGACAAGAGTTTAGCCGACTGCATAACCAACTGACTCAGAAAGTCAACAATTTTTTAGCGCGATCGCGCTCCAAGGCGTTAGGCTTTGAACAACGGTTACAGCAATCGGAACAGGCGGATGAGTATCGTCAACAAGCTGACTTATTGATGGCACATCTGCAAGATTGGCAACCGGGAATGAACCAGATCACGGTTCTGGATTTTGAAACCAATCAACCGTTGACGATTTCCCTCGATCCCGACAAAAATGCTGTGCAAAATGCTCAAGCCCTCTATAAACGTCATCAAAAGCTGAAACGGGCGCGTCTGGCGGTTGTGCCGTTACTGCAAGAGGTGCAAGCGGAAGTTGAGTATTTGGAACAGGTTGAGGCGTCTTTAATTCAGATTGATCGCTACACCACGCCGGAAGATTTGCAGGCGTTACAGGAAATCCGCGAGGAGTTGATTGGGCAAGGGTATTTGGATGTTCGAGATCAACGGAGTCGGGATGTCACCGAAGCCTCTGAACCCTACCGATATCGCACGCCCAGTGGGTTTGAATTGTTAATTGGTCGTAACAATCGCCAAAATGACCAGCTTACCTTTCGCACGGCTGGGGATTATGACTTGTGGTTTCATACCCAGGAGATTGCTGGGAGTCATGTCTTATTACGCTTAGATCCAGGGGCGGTGGCAGATGAAGCGGATCTCCAGTTTGCGGCTGACTTAGCTGCTCATTATAGTCGAGGTCGTCAGAGTGATACAGTACCTGTGGTGTATACTGAGCCGAAGTATGTTTACAAGCCCAAGGGGGCTAAACCGGGAATGGCAATTTACAAGCGAGAACAAATCCTATGGGGGCGTCCTCAACAGGCTGAACACTATCAGACGGCAGATATTTCGGGATAAAAATGTAAAGTTTGATAAAAACCGTATTCTCTGTTACGATAAAAATATGAAGAAATCTTAAGCTGTGCGTTTGGGAACGGGCAGCAGATTTCCTCCAAAAATGACAACGACATCTGTAGCACAAGAAAGACCATCTGTCAAGTTGATGGTCTTTTTCAGTTATTTGTCTTATGTCATTCGTCCTTCGTCATTTGTCCTTCGTCTGATATACCGTAGGCTGGGTTGAGCGAAGTCGAAACCCACCAGCCTTAATTTAGCGCCAAGAAGAGGGCGGGTTTCGTTGTCTGGTTTAAAGTGTGTCTGTTCATTGAATTCCTAAACCCACCCCTACGGGATCTCGGTTAACGATAGTGCCATTTGGTAAAGGTGGCGTCGCGGCAGATTAGTGAGATGAGATAATTGACGGGCGGCTTGCGATCGCGAAAGTCCTTGGTTAATCAGTTGGCTGAGTTCAGCTTTGAGGGCGGCTTCAGAGAGGACAGGGGTTTCAGCAGGTGCGCCAGCAAGGATTAGGGTAAATTCACCTTTGGGTTCGTGGTCAGTGTAATATGCGATCGCCTCTTCAATTGTGCCTCGCCAGAATTGTTCATGTAACTTGGTTAATTCCCGCGCTAGGACGATTTGACGGGAGGGACTAAAGATAGTGGCGAAATCTTCCAGGGTTTGCTGGAGGCGGTAGGGCGATTCGTAAAAAATTAAGGTTCTCGATTCAGCCGCTAACAACTCTAACCGTTGTTGGCGTTCTTGACCACTAGCAGGTAAAAAGCCTTCAAACACAAATCGATCAGTAGGGAGTCCAGAAGCGCTGAGGGCGGTAATTCCCGCCGTAGCACCGGGGATGGGGATCACCGGGATTCCAGCTTCTATAGCAGCATGGACGAGTTCATAACCGGGGTCAGATATACTGGGCATTCCCGCATCTGTAACCAAGGCGATGGTTTTTCCCGCCGTTAACCGATGCAGCAATTCGGGTAGGCGCTGCTGGCGATTGTGTTGGTGGTAGCTGATTTGGTTGGTTTTAATTTGAAAATGCTGCAACAGTTTTCCCGTGTGGCGGGTATCTTCGGCGGCGATAGTATCAACCGTTTGCAAGATGCGTACCGCCCGGAAGGTCATATCTTCTAGGTTGCCAATTGGCGTCCCAACAACATACAGTGTCCCCATTTGTCTAATTTCATACCTGCTGACTTTGTTACTCTAGCTTTTTTGGGCGCGGGATGCTGATATCTTCAGGACTTACGCAGGTTTTACCGTTGAATCAGCATCTGTCGGGAACATAACGAGAACCGTGGGACTTTAACTCAAGAAACATCTGCACCGGAGGAACTGAAATCAGTGCATTTGTACTAAAATGAGGAAAATTATTTGAGAGCAGACGTAATGAACCGCCAAGAATTGCTTGAACGCTATACCGCTCTTGAGCGAGATTTTTCTGGTATTGACCTAAGCGGCGCGGACTTGGAAAAACTCAATTTGTCGGGGATTAACCTGAGTGGAGCAAATCTGAGACAGACAAACTTAAAGGAAACCAACCTCAATAATGCCAACTTGAGTCAAGCTGACCTGAGTCAAGCTAACCTATCGGATGCTTTCCTCTTTTTAGCCAACTTGAACGTAGCCAAGCTGCGAGGGGCAAATCTGAGAGGGGCTACCCTCGCTGATGCCAACCTAGAAGATGCTGACCTAACAGGGGCTGATTTGACGGATGCTAATCTAGGTGGCGCCAGTTGGTTTGGTGCGAACTTGACTAATGTTCGCAATGCTTCTGATTTAGCTGGGATCTTCTGCAATTCCCCAGACAATCCTAACCTCAAATTGTTATCTACACTTCGAGAAGCTTGTCAGGGACTATTTTATACTTATGGTAGCGAATCGGATTATCCCTACCAAGTTTTTCTCTGGGAAGTAAACCAAAGAGGAGAATTTAACCTGGAGAAATTATTTTTGGCAATGGGACATCTCAAAGGAATCACGCTGGATGATTTCTACACCGGGGACATTAACACACTCGAATGGTTCCAGATTCTCAACTATCGAGGTGAAGGTTCTGCCATGTTGAAGGGAGCGCAAGAGGTCATCCAAGGGTTTCGGACTTTAATGGCGCAACTGGAACCGTATCTGACCAACTGGCAAGTCTATCGACTCACTAGCAATACTCAAGATGAAATAGAAATAGACCTTTATACCTACATACTGATAGGGCAAACCGCAGTAGGTGATTGGTTAGGATTATCAACAGAGTTGAGTAGCGAATGGCAAGCTGTGCATCTTATGGGCTGTTCACCCATTCCGCTAGGGCGTGACTTAGCAATAGCCAAGCCAGAGAATCAAGCAGCCATAGAAGTGTTGGAGAGTGCGAGTTCTCGAATTGAACGTTTTGAAAATATTGATTATCTAGAGTGCTTTGTTGGGGAAATCGCCGAACAACGAGATTTAATGCTAAAAAAACTTTTTGACCGAGCGGGATTTATTAAAATCGCTGAATTGGGAGAAGGTTTTTTTGGAGAAGATGATCAGGATAATAATGAAGAACATAATCAAAACCAAAATTTTGCAAATTTAGTCAAATCTAACCTAACTAATTTCCAATTTTATCGGTTCAGTCAAGTTATAGTACATGTCTATCTTGTCGGTCAGACCGAGGATGGAGACTGGATAATTATCCATACTCAATCAACGGAAACTTAACTTAATGCCTTTCCTCAAAGCCTGGAAAGAAACATGAAGATATGGTGAGATATGGTGAGCAATGACGCAACGCAATTAGCCTTAAAAACCGAACTGCTGCAACGAGTAGCGTACAAACAAAGTGTAACTAGACCAGCGCGAAGCGCTATAACTGGGAATTGATCTACGCCTCAAGAGGAACCGTTGTTAGGGAGCGGCGTAAAAATAAAGTACCAGTGAGGAAAGCTGAAATTCATGAACTCAGCTAAGTCTCCTTGGTACATTATTAAGTCGCAAGTCCCTTACCCGCCAAATGGCATCAATTCCAGATTTTGGCAAGGGCTACATGGGTACGACTTTGAGGGGTTGAGCGATCAAACAACCATGGAATAAGGCTTTAGCCTGGGTGTAGTACATCTGCACTGGGGAACTTCAGTTTAAACCGTAATGTCAATAATGGCTCTCATCCTTGTAGTGCGAGTATCTTGCTCGCTACTAATACCCAATTTAAATGCATGACAGCTTACTAATAATGCGTCCCCGACTTGCGATGATGCACCGCCGTTACCCCATCCGATAACACCTTGCCATTGGTCACTACCCCATAAATCAACCAATGATCCCCACATTCCATCCGATTATCCACCGTACATTCCACATACGCCAAAGCATCGCTGAGAATCGGACAACCATTTTCGCCATCCTCCGTCGCCACCCCCGCAAATCGGTCTTCCCCTGGGGCAAAGGGTTTGAGGAAATGCTTCATTAATCCCAAATGCTTGCCTTCCTCTAAAATATTCACGACAAACTGATCCCCCTGATACAATAACGACTCAATCGCCCGGTCTTTCGCCACTGCAATCGTTAAACCCGGTGGATTAAATGTGGCTTGGGAAATCCAATCTGCCAACATCGCCCCCGTGAGTTCTCCCTGCTTGGCGGTAATAATACAAAGGGACCCAATTAACCGCCCCACAGCCTGTTCCGTTCGGGCAACTTGGGCATCACTGACGGGTTGGCGAGATGTGCGGGATTTCTTGGCTTTCTTCAAGGCTTGGGCAAAATCCGTTCCCGCTTCTTCGGCGTATTTCAGTGTAGCTTCCGTGGGCTTAAACTTAACCCGAATCGTCTCAAAGCCAAACTTATACCCCGCATCCTTAAACTTATTTTCAATCAAGTCAATCGCTTCACCACTCCAGCCGAATGACCCAAAAACCCCCGCCAGTTTGGTTTTCGTCGCCGTGGATAAAACAATTCCCAAAGCCGTTTGAATCTGGGTGGGTGCATGACCCCCCAGCGTCGGAGAACCCATGACAAACCCCTCCGCCTTTTCCACGGCGGCGCGAATTTCCTCCGGGTCAGCGATTTCGCAGTTAATCGATTCTACACCAACTCCAGCTTTAGTAATCCCCCGTGCGATCGCCTGGGCAACGGTTCCGGTATTCCCATAAGCTGAAGCATATAACAGGGCGACGCTTATGTCTTGGGTTTTTTGCGCCTCACACCATTGGCGATAGGATTGGGTCAGGGGAATTAAGCTATAGCGTACCAATTGCCCATGACCTGTAGCATACAGCCTTGCTTGCACCTCCTCTACCTTATCCAACGCCTTTTCCACCTGTCGCGCATGGGGTGCCATGACGCAATCGAAATAATAGCGGCGGTGTTCGCTAATTGTTGTCCAGCCTTCATCCATTACTTGGTCACCACACAGATGGGCCCCAAATAACTTATCGGTAAATAGAACTTCGGTGTGCGGGTCGTAGGTACAGAGGGCATCGGGCCAACGGGGATTCGGCGTGGGGATAAATTGCAGGTGATGACCTTTCCCTAAATCCAGGCTTTCATCGCCTCGCGCCACCGTTACTTTTAAATCCGGTGCATCTAAGATACCACGCAGCGCGATCGCACCAGGATTGGAACAGACAAATTGAATCTGAGGGGCAAGTTTGAGTAAGGCTTTGAGGGTAACGCCTCGATTGGGATTGACGTGACCGAGGATAACATAATCGATTTGTTTGGGGTCAATCCGGCGTTGGAGTTCGGTTAAAAAGATTTCGGTGAAGGATTCGCCAGGGGGATCAATCAGGGCGATTTTATCGGCTTGGATGAGATAGGAATTGGCGGTGGTGCCGCGTTGTAGGGCATATTCGATTTCAAATTTGAGTCTATCCCACGTCCGGGAACGGAGAATAGTGGTGTCGGAGGCGATGGGGAGGACTTGAACGTCGCGAGGGGTAGGAGGGTTCATGGTTGAGTTAGTGGTGGTGGGTGCAATGTTGTTTTTTAACGCAGAGGGGCGCAGAGGGAAGCGCAGAGTTTCGCAGAGGGGGTTAGAGGTGGTTGACGACTCGTTTGAGGTTCATGGTTGAGTTTGGGGTGAATGGTTTTTTTAACGCAGAGGGACGCAGAGGGAAGCGCAGAGGTTCGCAGAGGGGGGTTAGAGGTGATTGACGACTCGTTTGATGCCGTCTTTGAGATGGATGACGTTGAAGTTGATTAGGAGTCCCTTGTTTATGGTGGGAGAGTTTGAGGTAGGTTAGGAGTTGGGCGGTGTGGATGGGATGCAGGGTGTCAACGGCTTTGAGTTCAACCATGACTTTGTTTTCGACGAGGAGATCGACTCGATATCCACATTCGAGGCGAATCTCTTCATAGACTAAGGGTAAGGGTTTCTGGGGTTCAAAGTTTAAGCTAGCCTTATTCAGTTCATACCTCAAACAGGCTTCATAAGCTGACTCCAATAAACCCGGTCCCAAAGCCGTGTGTACCTTCATCGCCAACCCAATCACTTTCCCCGACACCTCATTCTCAGTCATCCTCTGCGAACCTCTGCGTTGACCTCTGCGAACCTCTGCGTTTAATAATAATTCCCCACTTTACGATGGTGAACCGCCGTCAACGCATCTGCCTTAGACACTCGTCCAGCATCAACAGAGGCGTAGACAATCCAATGGTCACTCAACTCCATGCGACTTTCCACCTTACATTCCACATACGCCAATGCATCGGTGAGAATCGGCGATCCATTCGTCGCTGTTTGCGTTGTCACCCCCTCAAACCGATCGGCACCTGGGGGAAACCGCTTGAGGAAGTGCTTCATTAATGCCTGATAATTCCCCTCTTCTAGAATATTCAGCACAAAGCGATCGCCGACTTGCATTAACGACTCAATTGCCCGATCTTTCGCCACCGCAATGGTTAAGCCGAGGGGTTTGAAGCTGGCTTGGGATACCCAGGAGGCTAACATGGCACCGTTGATATCACCTTTGTGGGCGGTAATAATATAAAGTCCGCCACTGATCCGTCCTAGGGCTTTGTCCAGGTCACTATCCAGGGATTTCCGTTGCTTAATTTCGCGATCGCGAGTAAGCAGTTGCCCCATATCCGTTCCGGCTTCTTCGCAGAGTTGATAGGTGGCTTCGCTTGGCGTTTCTTTGACCCGAATCGCGGCAAATCCTTCTTTGAGTCCCAGGTTGCGGAATTGACTCAGGAGGGGGTCAATGGGTTCGTCATCTCCGCCATACGATTCAAACAAACCCACCGTTTGCTTGGATTTTACGGCAGCGAGGACGGTACTCACGGCGGCGGTGGCGGCTTTATTGGAGGCGGGAGGCATAGCAATGGCGATTCCCCCGGCGCGACTGACGGTTTCCTGGACTTCCTGCGGATCAGCCGATTTTAAGTCCATCATTTCCACGCCCACCCCGGTTTTGGTGATGCCTCGGGCAATGGCTTGGGACAGGCGATCGCTATACCCGTAATCGGATACGTAAAAGACGATGACAGAGGTTTCGGCTTTTGCCTGGGCTTTACTCCAGCGCCGATACCGATCCACCCATTCCCCGACATGATGCAATAATAGGGGACCATGACCCGTGGCGACGGTGGTGACTTCTCCTAGTTTATCCATCCGTTTCAGGGCGGAGAGAACGGAACGGGCATTGGGTGCCATTAAGCAGTCGTAGTAGAAACGGAAGTCGGCTTCTATGGCATTAATGTCTTCGTCGTAGGTGCTATCGGAACAGTAGTGCATCCCGAAGGCATCACAAGTAAACATCACTTGGGTTCCAGCATCGTAGCTGAAGATAGTGTCGGGCCAATGCAGGTTGGGGGCATTGACAAATTCCAACACATGTCCTTTGCCTAAATCCAGTTGATCGCCGTTTTTGACGATTTGCCGTTTGAAGGGGTGATGCACCAAGTCTTCCAGGAATTGAATCGCCACTTTTGACCCGACAACGGTAATCTCTGGCGCAAGTTGGACAATATCCTTCACCAAGCCACTGTGATCCGGTTCCGTGTGGCTAATAATCAGATAATCAATCTGGCTGGGTTCAATCAACCCCTTAAGCGTATCTAAGTAAAGTTCACGAAACTTTTCATGGGAGGTATCCACCAGGGCAATTTTCTCACCCCGAATCAGGAACGAGTTGTAGGTGGTGCCGTTTTGCAGCCCAAACTCAATATCGAAGCGATCGCGATCCCAATCTAAGGAACGGATCGCCGTTGTATCTGGCGCGATTTCGCCCGTCTGCATGGTTAAGCGCTTCTGGGTGCGATCGGTGAGTACGACCATGGATGTTGACTCCTGTATCAGCAACGTTTATTAAAACGATTTATATTTTCTTCATTTTTACACGATCACCCCCAAGGGCTGTATCAGAAATCCTTATAGGTTTTGAGTAGAAATACCTATCACGGCTTTTGAGTGAGTTGGACTAACCGCACCGAACCGTCATCATAGAGAATAGGTAGAGTGTAAACAATTCTGCTTGTATTGATACTCGTATTGAACGAAAATTCTATGAACAAGCCTGAAGAAACATTTGAATTGCGTTTGCATCCACGGGCGACTGAGACAGTATCACTCAAGATTCCTACAGACACAGTGGAGTCCCTCAGAAAAGTGGCGGCTAGTCGAGATATGTCATTGGATGCTCTATTGAAGTTTTATATTGGTCAAGGATTACGACAGGATTTAGCTAAACTTTTTGGGTCAAGACTGTCACATTAAATTATTTACATCAAGCCCCTACTCGTACACGAGCCGCTTTGAGAGTTACTCGATTTCGTAACGCTTGGTATAACTCTATCTCCTCGGATTCATGCCAAAAGAGAACAACTAAACCATATCGCTGTTTATAGTCAAATTCTGTCGGGAATCTTTGCTGACAACCGACAACAAAATGAATAACTGGTTCTGTTTCACCATTAGGTACTCGAAACTTTTTGCGACTCCACGTTCTTCGTCTTACTTGAAGCGTTGACCATTGTAGGTTTGTTTTTGGAGGTTGTAACTCTTTTATTTCTGAACCTGATGGCGGTTTTGGTGCATCTTCACCTGTGAATTTAGCCTTATATAACTCCACCTCTTCATTCGTTAGTCCCTGCAATGCTTCAACCCACATTGTATTTGCCAAATATTCCTTGCGGCTGGAGCGAACTGGCGGATCGTAGGCTAGAGCGACTGTTATACCCATCTTTCCTTTTGTTGCTATAAAAATTTCAGGAATAGCGATGCGATAAATATGAAGTTTATCTAACTCAAGCTCATCCATCGCAATTAAACGAACCCGATTTTTCTTAGACCATCTTAAGTCGTCTACTGAACACATTCCGTAACCCACCAAACGAAGTGTTTCTTTCTCATCATCTAACCAACCTGGAGGACATGGAGGCGGAATTGTTGCACTACCTACCAACGCACGAATTAAATTGGCAGATGGTTTGTACCCCAGAGTTGCCTCTAGACTGGCAGACGCGATCGCACAAGCATGAGCTACATGAGGACAAGCGAAAGAAGTACCATCTCGGGCTGTGATAAATCGACCATTTTGCTCTTTCTGAATGGTTGGTTCACCGAGAAAAACGAAAGGTTTCCAACTGGGATTTCCGCCAACTACTGTTTGAATTGCCCAATTGCCACCATAGGCAACAATATCGGGTTTAATAGCAAAATTTTTCGTTCCAGAAGACAGTCCTGGTCCTATTCTAGTAAAGGGTGCTGGTGCATTAGCTGGCACACCTACAAAAGCATCTCTTAACCGAGGTCCAATATTCTGTTGATGATGCCCAAGTGCATCTGATCTGGCCATAGCACCAACTGTAAGAGCCAGTGCAGCCGTACCGGGATTGCAAATTCTCTGATCTTGATCCTTTAGTAAGTTTGTTCGGATAGCTTCCTGAGCTTGCTCTCTAATATATACTTTTTCGGGTAGTGGAGGATTGTCTCGGTTCCCAGCAATTTGAACGATAACGATATCTAGTTCTCTTGCTAGTTCATCAAGTTTCTCAGCCCAGGGAAATTGCCGTCCACCCCTGTAAACCTCTACTGAATTTTCAATTGAGAGATTGAATATCTGACAACTTCTTTCTTTCCAAAAATAGCGAATAGCATCTTCTATGAGCTTTTCAGCACGATGTTGTTCTGGAATAACAGGGCGTTGCCAAATGGCATCATGGCACAAGACTTTTGCACTACATATTTTAACTTTAGGTTGCCAGTTACGACTTTCGATACACTTAGCAATATCACCGTAAACAACCAAACCTGCAACTGAGGTTCCATGACCATTTAAGTCGGTAGGAGTATCTTCACCTGTATCAAAATCTCGCTCCTCAATCACCCAATTCATCAAAAATGGATGTCCTGATACCACACCACTATCTACGATACAAACAAGAGGATCTTCATCGGCAGGAATGGGCATGGGGTCAGGCGGCTCAATATTACCAAATATCTCTGAGTAAGCTTGTGACAGCTTAGGAGGAAGATCAACACGAGCTACCCAGTCTAACTCCAGAAGAGCTTCAGCTAATTGTCTGGAACCATAAACTTTAATTAGGAGTAAACTGGATGTGCGTACTTCCTCTTTTAATGCACCGCCATACTTGGCACACATTGAGCGTATATCATTTAGCACTTGGCGAGCATCTGAGGAATCTCCAGGATGCCAAAGATCAATATCCAGATAGAAAGGTTCTACTTCAGGAAATCCCTCGTCACGAAGACGCACCCCAATTCTTTCATCTCGCGATATAGAACGCACAGCTTGTAACGCTTCACAAAAATTCTGCCTCATACCTAAAGGCAAAACTTCAATATTATTAGCTTCTGTTCTGTAGAGTCGAATTTCTTCTTGTAAATGCTGACGAGATGTTTCAGTAGGAAATTGAACAAGAAACCGATATCGCTCTTGGTTTTCAACCTTATCCTTTTCAACCTTATCCTTATATTCGCTAACAACCCAAGCTCCAAAACGCTGCTCAAAAATATCTCGCAGATCAAGATTGACACTACTAAACTCTAAAACGAACAATTTGGAAGGCTCTATGCCCCAACCTTGACGAGCTTGAGATATTTGTTGAACTGCCTGAGTGATCTCTTGAGAAATTTCTTGAGCGTGTTGATCTCGATCATCTGGAACTGGTGGCTTCAGTCTGCTATAACCCCCTCTTCGTCGCTCTGGTTGCCGTTTTACATCCCGAACAAACTCAATGTGCAAATACTGACCCGAACCCGGTTGAAGTGTTGGCATAATTTCTTAATCTTTATCAATTGTTGCAATGGGACTGTTATATGCTTTTTCCAGGATAGCCTTACGATAAGAATATCGAAAGACAGCTTCTGCCACATCTTCCTGGGTGATTTGCCGAGTACCCTGAATAGCACATGACTTACGGATATCGAGACAAACTCGCTCGGCGTCTGCATAAGTTGAGTTGGAGAGATGACTCACAATTTCATTGACTTGTGACGCTTTAAATTTTAGAGGGACTAATCTTTTTTTTACCAACTGCTTAAGCTGCTCATTCGTCGGTTTCTCAAAACGAATTATATCATCAAATCTTCTCCAAGCGGCTGGATCTAAAGCCTGCTCAAAGTTTGTTGCCGCAATAACCAGTGATCTGCCACTGAAGTTATCCACAATTTGGAGATATGAATTAACAACTCGCTTAATCTCACTATGCTCTGTCGGATCGTCCCGCGAACGACCTATAGCGTCAAACTCATCAAAAAACATCACCCACTGTCCTCTTTGAGCATAGTCAAAGACTCTGCGGAGATTAGCAGCCGTTTCACCTAGCAGTGATGAAACAACAGCATCAAAGCGAACATACAACAGAGGCAATCCTAATTCTGCGGCAATGGCTTCGGCTGCTGCTGTTTTACCACATCCAGATGGACCGCAAAACAAAACCCGTCGTACTGGGAGCAAGCCATTCGCCTCCAGCACTTCCCATTCACGAAATTCACGCATAAGCCTGTCAAGAGAATGCCGGATCTTTTGGCTCAAAATTAGATCATCCAGATAACGGCTCGTCCACTTTGGCTCCAGTAACCCGACTCCCTTGTCAGCATCTCGCGGAATAGGTCCAAAAAGTGTCAGATTAGAGGGTTGTCCTTGTTCTATATACCCGTTCCCATTCTTCAGTATTCGTTCTAGCTCGTTTGCCAAAACAATATGATGCTTCTTTCTCTCCTGTTCAATAATTTCTGCCGCCGCCTCACGGAAAGCTCGGTCATCACGCTTTTGGTAGCTCTGTAGGAGTTTTTTTAACAGATCTGCTCTTGCCATTGTTCTCTTTATACGCTACCTAAGCGTCGTTAACCTAGTAGGAAAAACATAGTTTGCACTATCCTCAACTGTATTTAGGATTTAACTGGAGTTGAGATAGGCTATGGCTTTACTGAGTTAGTTCAATTGTACTACAGTAGGGATACCAAAACTATTAAGATTTGATGATCAACAGGACGATGATCTCCTTTGGCTCAACTGTAGATAGGCTATCATCTTTAGGTGCGATTGCCTGACGACTCATTATCACATTTTTACAATGCCTGTATTGCACCCAAGCGGGACATTAATACAATACTTCAAGTCAATTCGTCGCAGATAGAATCAAAGCAAAATTCTCTATCTGAGTAAATGACATGACCACACCTTTGGGTGGAAGCCCATTAAGCTGATGTGGATTTAAATTGAGTATTCCCTATTCCCTATTCCCTGTTCCCCGTTCCCTGTTACCTTTGTAGAATTTAAGGATGCCAACCTAAATACTGAACAGCTTCCTGAAAAGAGCGATCGCGCCTCTACCTAAAGTTATAAAAACCCCCAATCCAATCATCCTCTTAAGTTAGAGGCATATAGGATCGTATTTTTGCTAAAAGATACCCAATACATCAAAACCTTAGAGAATTGGGTGCTATGAAAAACACTATACTTTATTCTGTCCAACACCTTAAACCTATTTTTTCCTGGCTATCGGTCGGACTCTTTGCTAATGCTTTTGGTGGAAGTATTGCCCCACCTGCCAAGGCACAGAACTACTCAGATATCCAAGGTCATTGGGCTGAACAATGTATTCAAGGATTGACTCAGCAAGGAGTAGTCAGTGGTTATCCCGATCAAACCTTTAAACCAAATAATGTGATTACTCGCGCTGAATATGCGGCGATGATTGACCAAGCATTTCCCAATACCTCTTTAGAACGAAATGCGATTAATTTTAAAGATGTCTCAGCCTCCTATTGGGGTCAAGATGCGATTCAAAATACCTATCGCAAAGGATTTCTCTCTGGATATCCGGGTCAAGTCTTTAAACCCAATGATTTGATTGTACGGGTAGAAGCCTTTGTCGCCCTCGCCAGTGGGTTAGATTATGAGAGTCCAACTTCCCCGGAATCCCTGCTTAACGCCGCCTATACGGATGCTCAAGAGATTCCTGAATACGCCGAAGGGAAAATTGCCGCCGCCACTAAAAAAGGCATTCTCATTAGTCCTCCCAAGCCAAATATGCGACTGATGGGCCCCACTGATCCGGCAACACGGGCGCAAGTTGCTGCTGCATTATGTCAAGTTAAAAATGTGTCGGGTGTACCCAATCGTTACGTCGTGAATGCCCAGCAACCTGAAGACAATTCTCCTATCGCCCTCAGCCAAACCTGCACCAATGAGGCGGTAAGTTATACGGTGAGTTATCCTCAAGGTTGGGTGACAAATTCCGGATCGGTGGTAGAACAGTGTAAGGTTTTTGATCCAAAATCAATTTCATTGCCAGAACAATCTGAAAGTTTCGATGAAGCCGTACATATCCGAGTTGATAATGTTCCCTTTGAACGGGTAGCGAGTGCGGATAACCAGACGAGTCAAGAACTGTCTCGCCGTCAGACGACTATTGATGGGTATCAAGCGGTGGTTGTTGAAAATAAAGCCACAGGGATAGGATTAATCCCTGAGGGAGTCCGGTCTTATTTATATTTCGTCGATCTCGATGGACAAACTCTGATTGGGACAACCTATGATATGCAAGGTCAACGCTATCAACGCAATAAACAAGTGTTAGACCAGATGATGAATAGCCTGAGTTTTAACCGTTAAAGTTTCTTCGGTAACTCGCTATCCACTTCTGGAAAATAGCGGCGAATTACGGAACAATCAAATTTTGACAGGATAGACGAGGCGGGTTCACGTTCCAGTAGGAATTCAAACGCCGCCTCGACTAATTGTTCGGGTGAAACTTTACCTTGCGACCATTGGTTATAGTCTGATTGACTAAGGGTGACATCGTAGTTATACTCGCGATCGTTTTCTAGTTTTACCTGATAAGACCAGCCGTTGTCACGTTCAGTTGCGGATTGGATGGTGATGTTAGCCATATCTAACCGTTGTCTGGTGTGCTTTGGTGTTGGATGATCAGCAGGAAAACCCAACAGTAGCTAGACTATCATCCCTGGATGCGATCGCGATCGCTACTATTCGCGGCTATTCGATACAGTAGGGGTGTGGCACAGCTAAAATTGTGGAAGAGGTTGTAGTTGTAGGTTGGGTTGACGACAGGAAACCCAACAGAATATAGGATATAGGGCTAAAGCCCTTACTACGAACCCAAGCTAATCCATCAAACTAGATGTATCACGCCAGTAGGATACATTTCATTTCTTCACTCATGGCAACATCTTCTTGGAAACCGAAAGGTACATCTCTTCCCTCAACCGTAATTATTCGGTTGGGCAAGTTTGTCTGGACGACAATGTGGCAGACTATGATGTCCAAACTAGCACCGAAGAGCAAAAAGGGAGAATATATTCGCCCAGAGAGTCAGTTTAGACAGGCGATTGGAACAGACGCCGGAAACCCCTATCCACCCGCCCCGGGGCGCTATACTCTGTTTGTAGGACTCGGATGTCCTTGGGCGCACCGGACGCTGGTTGTGAGGGCGCTGAAGGGATTGGATGAGGTTATCGGTGTGTCGATTGTCTCGCCATCTTCAGATCAGGGAATCTGGGTGTTTGAGAAACCCGAACAGGGCTGTCACACGTTGCCAGAATTATACCAGTTAGCCCAATCCGGTTACGGTGGGCGTTCGACGGTTCCCGTATTGTGGGACAACCAGACGAAGACAATTGTTAATAATGAGAGTGCCGAGATTATTGTCATGCTCAACTCTCAGTTTAATCAATTCGCGAAGAATGCTGCACTGGACTTGTATCCAGAGGATCTGAAGTCCGCGATCGCTGAGTGGAATGATAAAATTTACCATACGGTGAATAATGGGGTATATCGCTGCGGTTTTGCCCAATCTCAAGAAGCTTATGATCAAGCCTGTGATGAATTATTTACTACACTCAATGAAATTGATGCGGTGCTAGAGACAAATCGCTATTTATGTGGGGATAGAGTGACGTTGGCAGATGTGCGTCTATTTACAACCCTATTCCGCTTTGATATTGTCTATTACGGACTCTTTAAGTGCAACCGTCGCCGGATTAAAGACTATCAAAATTTAGGTGCTTACCTGCGCGATTTGTATCAGCTTCCGGGGGTTGCGGACACCTGCGATTTAGAGAGTGTTAAGCGAGATTATTATGGGAATTTGTTTCCGCTGAATCCTGGCGGAATTATCCCCAGCGGTCCGGATGTGTCTAGCCTGATGGAACCTCATGGTCGAGAGACTGTGGGTAAAGCTTCAGTGATCAGCTAAGTAGAGTCTGCTGAATAAGTCTTGTGGTGGGAATAGGCAATAGGCAATAGTTTCAACATCTCGACTTACAAAGGAGGTTTGCCATGGTAAACGTTCCTGGTAAAATTTTGTCCAACGTTCAGTCGTTAAGATCGGCTAAGTGTAGTTACTAGACCACCATTCTCGCACAATACCTCTGTTGCGTTATACTGCTCCCACAAAACCCGATAGAGATGCAAAGGCGAAGTCTTACCCTTCACCCAAACAGGTGGTATTTTTTCTAGGGGAATACTCGGATCACCCAGCTTATCAAACGTACTTTGAGCGATTAAAATTTGCCCCGCTTGAGCCACATCACAAATTCGACTGCTCACATTCGTTGTATCTCCAATTGTGGCATACTGAATCATATTTTTAGAACCAATATTTCCAGCGGCGACTGTACCTGTATTTAACCCAATGTGAATTTGAATAGGTTGTCGGTTGTCTCGAATCCATTTTTGATTTAAGCGGGAAACTGCCCATTGCATTTCTATCGCTGCCTGTACCGCTAAATCCACATCATCCGGTTGGCGATACGGTGCGCCCCAAATTGCCAAAATTCCATCACCAATATACTTTTCTAATGTGCCTTTGTAAGGGAAAACAATCTCTTCAACAACAACCTGAAAATACTCATTCAGCATTTCAACAATCTGACACGGTTCCATTTCTGACGACATTTGCGTATAGTTGCTAATATCGGCAAACAAAGCCGTCACTTCCGTCTCCACTGTCGCTAAATGTCCTTCTTCCCGTAACTTGCGACTCACGGATTGTGGAAAGAATCGTTGTAACTTTGCCTGCATCACTTCCTGTTCCTGCATCTTCTTATACAGGCGGGAATTTTCGATCGCGATCGCGGCTTGGTTGGCTAGACAAGTTAAAAACTCTAAATCCTCATCAGAATAGATATCAGCCATTGACAAATTATCCACATACAATACCCCAATCACCTCATCTGCGGGCTTCAGAGGAACACACATGGCGGCATGAATCCCTTGTTCAACGATAGAGATTGAATCGTTAAATAAGCCATCTTTGCGAGCATCACCCGTGAGAATTGCATCGCCCTGTTCACGGACAAAATTAGTAATTTTACTACTGTAAAAATTTTCGTCAGTCGGGATTCCCGATCGCCAGTTTACGGATTTTTGTTCCAGAAAATCTGTCGTTTCATTAACCATCAAAATAGTAGCGCGATCGATATGCATGATTTCAAATAGCAAATCGACGATTTTTTGCAGTAATTGATCGGGATCTTCCGGAGAAGACAGTTGTTTACTGACTTCCAGTAAAATTTGCAACTTATCAACCGTTCGTTGATGAGCGTCTTGCTGCTTCAGTTTAATAATAGAATTTTCTGACTTATCGGGTTGTAATAAATCAGTGATGGCAATTCGAGTTTTTTCCGGAGAGACTTGCTTGACAATTGAAATTTCCGTATCAGCATCTGATGATACAGTTTTCTCAACCCTAGGGATTTGCTGTACAAACTTAAACGATACATCCCCTAAACGAATAAAATCTCCATCCTTAAGTTGACATTGTTCAACTTTAAACTCGTTAACAAATGTACCATTGAGACTATTAAGATCCCGCAGTATCACAGCGTCAGGGGAAAACAAAATCTGAGCGTGGTAACGGGAAAGATAGGTATGGTCAACTACAATAGTGTTATCCTCTTCCCGCCCAATTGTATTCGCGCCTAAACTTAATGGATAGATTTGCTTGTGTAATATGTCACAAGTACAGATTAAGTAAGTCACTGTCTTAAAAAGGGGTAAGATTACTCAACATCGTTAAATCGTTAAGGAAACACTATATAATTCAGTCGATTTGCCAGGATAAAGTCATGAATAAGGCAAATAGCTCCCAGCTTGCAATTCGGTACTGAATTACAAGAAAGGATCGTAACAGCCGAGTCTTATTTTATGTTTCTATATCACTATTCTGACGACAGGAATTCCGTCCGATAGATCTGTGTTAGGAGTTGGTGAGGAATTGGCAAAGAGTCTATAAAGTGGTCATTCGTCTTATGTCTTATGTCATTCGTCATTCGTCATTCGTCATACTCGCTTTCATCGAGAAGGAAGCTACGTCATTCGTCCTTCGTTAATTGTTCATGGTTCCGCCGAAAAATTTATTCTCTCCCTCATCTTCCCCATCTTCCCCATCTTCCTCATCTTCCCCATCTCCTTAAAACGGAAATGCTTCCGGGGGAGCAATATCCGCTCCAGCCTTTACACCAGTTTGACCCGATTGAATCCCAGGTCTATGGGTAGATTTGCTAGTTTCAGCGTTTGGAGAAATAGCGTTTTGACCAGGAGTCGCAGGTTCAGGTTCCGCTGTGTTTTGTGGCGCTGATTGTTGATTCGACATCCAGTTGAGTCCTCCCACTGCTCCTGCAATCAACGTGGCGTAACCTAGATATAAATGAACAGATTTAAGGTGAAACCCTGTAGCGACTGGATCTTTATACCAGGAAGGAATCACAGACTTGACCGGATCAATTTCCGGCAAAGACAAGGCTAACCCTACACCATCTAACCCTAGAGCATAACCAAGCCGACGAATAAAACCACGAATATAAATATCCTCGGGTAGCTGAGCCAGACTACCCGTTTCTAATGCTTCAATTTGATGAATGGGGACTAAGGTTTGGCGATGGAGTTGCTGAAGGCTCAAAGAGCGAGATTTACGCGCTCGTCGCAGTTGTTGACCAATTTGCTGCAACATCTCTTCCCGTTCTAGGGAAAGCTTTTGCGCGGCTAATTCTGCTTTAGTGAGTTTTTTACGCGACTGAGTTTCCCCAATCTCTCGATCCGCTAAACTGGGCGATAAGTTTGTCTCAACCCTATGGGACATCGTTTCTCCAGAGCCAATGGGACATTCCGTCTCTTCAGTTTGGGGAATCTCCAACTCCTCCTCTTCGGTTTCTGTCGGTTGATTCATTCCGTCAGAAGCCACAGGAGTTACAGGAACAACTTTATACTGTCTGGCAAATTCCTGAAATGTCAACCTTACGGCTTCTCGCCCCACCGCCTTGACCAGAATATGAGCGTTGCTTGAGGCTTCTCCTAACATCGTTTGTAACCCAGCCATGGTGCGGCGGTAAACTTCACTATCGATGAGTTCCGCCTCAATCTGATTCAGAATAGACCGCAATCCTTCCTGAGAAAGTTCAATGGTTGAGCTATCGATAAAACCATTACCATACGTAGGTTGCATTACCATAACTTGCTCTTGCTCGTTGTTGTTTACATATTTAAGGATGAGGTACTCCAGAGTAAGGGATTCAGTGGGATAGGATTACTTCCCTACTCCTTTTGGGCGGTCAAATCCTCGCATCCTTACCTCCAATATCATGATTGAATGAACACCAAAGCCGGAGTTTGGAGTTCATTCATCTAACCCGCAACAATTGTTAATAAATTGATAAGGGCACCGAAGGCGTTTGATTACCTTTTTCTGTCATCAAGGCATTCATCCGGATAATCTGATAGTGAATCCGGGTTAACTATTTCCTTCTTGGTAAGGACAAGGCAGATGGCAGATGGCAGATGGCAGATGGCTTCCAGGAAACAGTACCCCGGTGATACAGGAGGTTAATGAAGCCCATTTGGTATGAATGATGGCAAACTAATCAACGTATTATCAATGATAAAAACCCCTTCATCTAGCATGAAGGGGTCTTATTGCATCGGAAAATTGAATTTAGGAATGGAGCCTACGGGAATTGAACCCGTGTCCGCATTGGGTATTTACCTACCGATCATTCACAGGTTTAGCCCTTCTCATCCTCAGGGCGGGAACCATCCATTATCCCGGATGGTGGGATGCTTTGGTTAGGTCTTTGCTAGACAGCCGACCAAAGACAGCTAACTAGCGCATCCGTTGGGGTTGTGTCCTTAGCCCTTAACGGAGTCAGACTAAGAACGCTCGAACCTATAAGAGGTGTTTAAGCGGCTACAGGAGCTGCCTTACGAGCAAAAGGAACGATGTTGTTCGCAGTTACTTTTGTTTGAGTCCGGGATTTACGAGAGAAGACTCACTCTCGACCTGTATCACGGGTTGGCTTTCACCAACACGTCGAAACCATTAAGGCCCCCCGTGATATATTTCTCATTTTAATCAAAAGTTTGGCGATCGACCACCGTAGCCTGAGGATTGGGGAAATGCGAGAGTTTTGACCCTTGACGACTGAAGGCATAGTTTGTCGGGGCGAGTTTCACCCTGCCCTGATCGAGTGTTGACCGTCTGGGAATTGGCGATTGGCGACGGGCAATGCATACGACACTCTAAATAACTGTATTTAATGTTACAAAAAATTTATTGATGGGAGTGTAAAACTAAATCGCGATACGGAAGTATGAAGCAACTAGGGGCGAAGAAACGTCAGAAACAGCGACTTCAACGAAGTAAGTCGCCGTAGTTCATCGTGTCATACTGGTCTGATACATATAAATAAAGAAACGTAAGTGAGGAGCTAGAATCTTGAAAAAGGTAGAAGCGATTATTCGACCCTTTAAGCTTGATGAAGTTAAAATCGCCTTGGTCAACGCTGGAATCGTCGGGATGACGGTTTCGGAAGTTCGGGGATTTGGACGCCAAAAAGGTCAAACCGAACGCTATCGAGGTTCTGAATACACCGTTGAGTTTCTGCAAAAGCTCAAAGTGGAGATTGTCGTCGAAGATGCCCAAGTCGATATGGTAGTAGAAAAAGTTATTGCTGCTGCTCGCACGGGTGAAATTGGCGACGGAAAAATCTTCATCAGTCCCGTTGAGGAAATTGTCCGGATCAGGACAGGTGAACGGAATCTGGAAGCTGTTTAAATTACCTTATGAATTATGGATTAAAAATTAAGGTTTCTAATTCATAATTCATAAGAGTTGATTGAACTGGGGGAGGAGTAATTCAAAGGCTTTGCCCCGGTGACTGTAGCGTCGCTTCAGTTCCGGAGTCATTTGGGCAAAGGTTAATCTCTGTTCTGGCACGTAAAAAATCGGATCGTAGCCAAAGCCACCTGTACCCAAGGGAGCCTTAAGAATTTCACCTCGGCACACGCCCTCCACTTCTAAGGCGATTGTGCCATTAGGACGAGCGATCGCGATCGCACAAACAAACTGCGCCCCCCGATTGGACGTATCCCCCAGTTCGGACAGCAACCGCTGAATCCGTTCTGCATCGGTTTTCCCATAGCGTGCAGAATAAATCCCCGGCGCTCCATCCAAAGCATCTACTTGTAAACCAGAATCATCGGCGATTGACCATTGACCCGTGGCTTGGGCGACACCTAACGCCTTGAGACGAGCATTCGCCGCAAAGGTATCCCCCGTTTCCTCAATCTCGATTTCCGGTGGCTTAAGCTGCAATTCCCAAGGCGAATCACCGAGATATGCCTGCATCTCGCGTAATTTACCTGGATTTCCAGTGGCAACAATTAGGTTGGTCATTTGTCATTGGTCATTTGTCATTTGTTAGGGAACAGGGAACAGTGAACAGGTAAGGTAGAATTTCTAGTTAACTTCCCCATCTTCCCCGGCTCCCCCGGCTTCCCCGGCTCCCCCGGCTCCTGATAACTGCTCACTGATAACTGATAACTCCCCCTGCTCTCTTATCCCTGATTCCTATTTGCCCAATCTTTTGCCCAACTGAGGGTTTGACGAACTTGTTCTGGAGTCGAAGCTTCACAGTAAAGGCGTAAGACGGGTTCGGTGCCACTGAACCGAATCAGTAACCAGCTACCATTGGCTAACCGGAACTTGTACCCGTCGATTGTCTGACAATCAACAACCCCTTGACCATTAATCTCAGTGGGGGGTTGGGTTTGCAGTTGGTTGAGTAGACGCGATCGCTCATCCATTCCTGCTAGATGTAAATCAATGCGGTCATAAACCGAGGTATAGCCGACTTGCCCTTGTAAGCGTTGGTAGAGTTGGCTTAAATCCATACCCGATTCCGCGATCGCTTCCAACAGATATAGGGCAGAGAGTAAGGCATCGCGTTCTGGGATATGTGTCCCATACCCAATTCCACCGGATTCTTCACCTCCCAGCAAGACTTGGGTAGAAACCATGCGATCGGCAATATATTTGTACCCAATGGGGGTTTCGTGGAGGGGCAATTGATAAAGTTGAGCAATTTTGGGAATTAAATCCGAACCACTAATTGTTTTTACCACTTCCCCTGTCTCTTGCCGTCGGGATGCTAAATGTTCAATCAGAATCGGGATTAGAATTTGAGAACTGAGGAAATTGCCTTGTCCATCCACTGCCGCGATGCGATCGCTATCTCCGTCAAAGACCAATCCTACCCGTAAAGCCGCCTCTGCTTGCCGTCGGTGGGTACGGATGTGGCGAAAGAGTTGAGACAGATAACGGGGCAAAGGTTCCGGCGCACCGCCACCAAATAAGGGATCACGGGAGCTATTGAGTTCCTGAATCGGTACATTTAAAATTTTGCTCAAGCCCCCTGCGGCTGCGCCATGCATAACATCGGCAAAGACAGTCAATTTACCTTGGCTAATCAGGTTCTGAATACTCGCCAAATTTATTTTTGAGCGCAGCGCATCACAATAACTTGACCACGGATCAAAGGATTGGATTTTACCTGGTGTTGGCGCTGAGGCTGGAGGTTGAGCGAGTTTGGCTTCAATTTTTTGGGTAATTTCTGGCGGAACTGATCCCCCAAATGCCCCCTTCACTTTTAATCCCAGATAACTGGCTGGATTATGGCTAGCCGTTAGAACCAAAGCCCCTAGAGCATTCTGGTTATTTGCTGCCCAGCTAAATGCCGGGGTGGGCGCGTAACTTTCAGAAAGCAACACATCAAATCCCAGGGATTGGACAACCTCCGCCGTCTTTTTGGCAAAGGTTTCCGCCATAAAGCGCCGATCATAACCAACAACCACAGTACGGCTACCGCTGGTTTTGCCATAAATATCAGCGAGGATTTGAGTGGCGGCTGTCGCAACTAACGCCACACGCTCAAACGTAAAATCGGCGGCGATCACACCTCGCCAGCCGTCTGTGCCAAACTTAATTTCATCCATAGTCCCTGCTCAAAAATAAGAAGTAAGATAATAAAGTGCTAAGACTGACGGCTGGATCTTAGCACCTGTTGCCCCAACTGTCTTGTTGGCGCAACATCGTTTAACCTAATCTCCAAGACGTTTCCCGCCATAATCTCGCTCCGCAAGCGGTGAGATGAATTGGCAGAGAGAAAAAACTTGTTTTTATCTCATTAGCCAAGCCTTCTAAGTCGTTATAGACGATCCTAACTTTACCCTGCTTGAGTCAACGTCTGGCTCGGCTAGCTGGGGTTAGCCAGCGCTAGATCACGTTAGGGTTGTTGAATCTCCGAGATTGCCGCTTCCGGGAAATTTGTCAGCAGCGATCGCAGCTTCATCCGCGCCACATAGGGCCAACCCCCTAATTCTTCAATATCTTTGAGCAGCGCATACAAGGTTTGTCGATTGTCGGGTAACGAGTCTTGAAATAGACTATCTCGGATCTCGCGGTGCGCCTCTTCCAGCGTCCGCAGCAGAGCCAGCAGTGTTAAGGTATCCCCTTGATGCCTATCGGCTAACGCCCAAATCTCCGTCCTTAGAGCTTGTAATTTGACCTGTAGATCTTGAGCATCTAACTCATCACTAAAATTCATCCTACCCCTGTCAATCTTCGTTGTTTCTTGCCATCCGCTTGATTGAAAGCGTAAAAGTGTCGCTTCCCGTGTACAATGAAGCGAGAAAAGCTAAGGTTCACGCTTTCGGCATCATGTAGGGAACAAGGCTTTAGTAAGCCACCGTTCGATCTACTAAACGATCACCGATAACCAGCGTGTGACCAAAACTATACCATGGTGTCAACGACCGCACACCTAATCGCAGGATCAGGTGTAGGCTCTCCAAAGCCTGTTGACCAGACGGCTCACCTCGACTTCGCTCGGTGAGCGGAGCCGAACCGAGCAGCCGTTATGACTAAGTGTTAACGTTCGTACCTTGGGATGCATGCCAGTTCCAAGCCCTACAACTGAGTAATTAAACTGGTTATGCGGGAAAGCCAGTGTTATTCAGAAAGTACCGAGTCATAGCTCGTCGAGGTAAACTTTACCGGAGAAATCCAAGTGTTTTTGGGAGTAATCCCAGTGCGGCAATTTCGTCGGGCGTTGCCCACCTGCTTCGCTATCGGACGCTGACCCTCCGGGTTCTCCTCGTCCGCCCCTTTGCCGCATTTAAGGTGGAGTGAATTTAGGGTGACTTTCGTTGATATGGTAAGGATAGTTGCGGTTTTATTTATATAAACCACAGCCTGATTCACTAACTAATCACCATAAAAAAATTTTTCTTGTTTTAGAGATTGACGATTGAGGTTGACCATGAGGTATCGCGCATTTATTGTTGCCTTTTTGGCATTGTGTCTGGGGGTATTAACTGCTTGTTCGGATGCAGCAACAGCGACTAGTCCTGATCAATTGACCTACGACCAGATTAGAAATACGGGCTTAGCGAATTTATGTCCCCAGCTCTCAGAAACAACTCGTGGTTCTATTCCCATTGAGTCTGATAAGTCCTATCGAATTGTCGAGCTGTGTTTACAGCCAACCAGCTTCTTTGTCAAGGAAGAACCGACAAATAAGCGTAGAGAGGCAGAATATATCCCAGGTAAGTTATTGACCCGGGCTACCTCTAGCCTAGACCAAGTTGAAGGTTCCTTGAATTTTGGAGAAAATGGCAGCCTTATCTTTACTGAAGAGGATGGTATTGACTTTCAAGCGATTACAGTACAGCTACCTGGAGGCGAACAAGTTCCCTTCATGTTCACAATTAAAAGTTTGGTTGCCACAAGTCAGCCAAATATGACGAGCGTGAATACGTCTACTGACTTTGAAGGAGAATTTAAGGTTCCGTCTTATCGGGGTGCTGTGTTCCTCGATCCCAAAGGTCGTGGTGTAGCATCTGGCTATGATAATGCGATCGCGCTGCCTTCCAAAGCGGATGAAGAGGAATTCGTTCGCGCTAACGTTAAGCGCGTAGAGACCCGCTCGGGTGAGATGTCTCTACAGGTCTCTAAGGTGGATAGCTTCACCGGTGAAATTGCTGGTACCTTTGAGAGCGAACAGACGGCTGATACTGACCTGGGAGCCGAAGAAGAACCTGAAGAAGTCTTGATTCGGGGGATCTTTTACGGTCGCGTTGAAGCTGAAGACGCTTAACGGCTTAGGACTTCCGTACTAAACCGTCTTTGATTTAATTAATTAGGGGCATGGCGATAGTCATGTCCCTTTTGACAAAAACCGAGGAGATGGGGGAGATAGGAAAGATGAAAATTCTCTGTAGAGACGCTTCAAAAGCGCATCTCTACTTACGTTGTTATCTGTTACCTATTCCCTGTTCCCTGACAAACATGAAGAAAGGTTAAGCAAATTTACAAATTTTAACCTTAACTGGATTTTGCACTCACCCAAGACCTTGGTAGACTCAATATGCAGCGCTAAAAAATCGGCGCGGGTCGAGTCACCCCCCAATTGCCCCATTCTCAAGTCCAAAATCGTAAGTAAAAGATAACGAGTAAAACCAACTATGGTAGATACCCTTAAAAAACCTACCTTTGAAGAAATGAGACCTGGCGTTAAATCTCCGGCAAAGGAGACCATACTGACGCCTCGGTTCTACACGACAGACTTTGAAGCCATGGCGCAGATGGATATCTCGCCGAATGAGGATGAGCTATTGGCGATTCTAGAAGAGTTCCGTGCGGACTACAATCGCCACCACTTCGTCCGGGACGCTGAGTTTGAGCAGTCTTGGGAGCATATCGACGGTGAAACCCGCCGCTTGTTTGTGGAATTTCTGGAGCGTTCCTGTACAGCAGAATTCTCTGGATTCTTACTGTATAAAGAACTGGGTCGTCGGATAAAAGATAAAAGCCCGGTTCTGGCAGAGTGTTTCACCCTGATGTCTCGTGATGAAGCACGTCATGCGGGTTTTCTGAATAAGGCGATGTCAGATTTCAATCTGGCGCTGGATTTGGGATTTTTGACCAAGAATAAGAAGTACACCTTCTTCCAGCCGAAGTTTATCTTCTACGCCACCTATTTGTCCGAGAAGATTGGCTATTGGCGGTATATCACCATTTATCGCCATCTTGAAGCTCATCCTGAAGACCGCATTTACCCCATCTTCCGGTTCTTTGAAAACTGGTGTCAGGACGAAAATCGTCATGGGGATTTCTTTGATGCGATCATGAAAGCCCAGCCGCAAATGTTAAATGATTGGCAGGCGAAGTTATGGTCTCGCTTCTTCTTGCTCTCAGTATTTGTGACAATGTATCTAAATGACATCCAACGGTCTGGTTTCTATCAGTCGATTGGTTTAGATGCCCGCGAGTATGATAAGCATGTGATTAAGAAGACCAACGAAACGGCTGGACGGGTATTTCCGGTGATTTTAGATGTGGAACATCCTAAGTTCTACGAACGTCTGGAAGTCTGTATTGGCAATAACGAAAAGTTAACGGAAATTGCTAACTCCAACAGTCCGAAGTTCCTGCAATTTTTCAAGAAGCTGCCCTACTATGTCTCTAATGGTTGGCAGTTCCTGAGACTCTACCTGATGAAGCCCATGGAAGTTGCTTCTCAACAGGGCGTGGTTCGTTAAATAACTCAGTTCCAGACAGCATGGTATGATGGCGCGTCTGGAACGACCTCAAATTTGTCTCCGCTAATTTAATAAAATCGCCCCTCGCTGACCTCTTTTGATGGATAGTGAGGGTTTTTTCTATTTCTATAAGAGGGCTAGATCCAGTCACTAAACTCTACAGATTTGGTATCATGTTTAACCGAATGAGAGAAATTCTAGGAACAGGATTCCAAATAACCCGACGCCACAAAACCAGATACTGGCGCACTAATGGACACCCAGTCACTCCCTCGCGCCTCACGAATATTGACATACCGCCCATTATCTAACGTCCGGATGATTGGACTATTCGTTGTTGGGCGTCGTCTCACATTCAAGCCACCATAGGCATCAACTTGAGCGCAACTCACTTGAGGTGGTGTTGGCGTGCCACAATAATTGAGGTACTCTGCTGATACATAACCATCTCTGGGATCGTCGATGGGAACCCAACCATTTTGACCGCGACTTTCTATATTAATCTTTGCGCCATTTGCCACAACTCCAACAATGCGACTATTTTCTGTCGGGCGTTCACGGATATTTAAACCATATCTGGCATCAACCTTACGGCAATCACTCCCAGCCTGGGCGATTTGATAGTTTTCTGAATTCTGAATCAACGATTGATTTCCCCCAGACATGGTTGGCGTTGCCATCGCCACTGTCGGTAAATTTATCACCGCTAAAGCACTGATTCCGAATAAGGATTGCCAAGCTTGCGTATGTTTCATTACTAAACTAATGAAGCCTCCGAATCTAACCTCTATGCCCCTATGCTTCCATTCATTTTAGGTTGCTTCATCTTTCGCAGGTGATAAAGTCTAGCCTTATCTCAAGAGGGAGGTTTGAGGTAACTATAGCATTGCGTCCATAACCTGAAGGGTTTGGTCGTAGGTATAGCAATAGACACATCGATTAGGACGTTCGGCACCATTGTAGAGACGTTGCATGCAACGTCTCTACATAAATGATGTGTCCTAACAGCCATGGCGGTCGCTATACATCCTTCAGCTTGTTTTCTAATTTAAGCCAAGTATTAATTGTTATAATTAGTAATTTTTAATGACTTACTTTTCAGAATAGAATTGAAGTTTTTTAATTGTGAATTTTAATCTGCGAATAAACAAGACTTAACGTTGAGTCAATACTATACTAGCTAACGACATCTTCTTCAGTTATTACAGCAGCCCTTGTTAACCCAGTGATACTATCACTGGGTTTTTTGCCCAGGAGAATTTCCCGGTTGTTTTGCCCTCCAACTACGATTAATAAACCAATGCTCTAGACTTTATTGAGCTTTCGTTGTAGGTAAGTGATCGTTTCTCCTACAGCTTCGAGCTTACCTTTCAGTTTCCACACACTTTCACTATTTTCTCCTCTTGATTCGATGACATTAAGAGTCTGTTGGTATTCGGTTTGACGTTCTAACCAGTAATCTAAATCCTGACGAGAGACGGATCGAGACGGATCAGTAGAATTACTCAAGGTACTATCCTCAACTTAATAAGTAGGTGGACTTGCATTAAAGTAAACGGTGGAGATTAGGGAACTCACGGGCAGGGAACAGTAAGGGTTTGAGGGCGATTTACTTGCACTTGTCGGAGCGTGCCGTTTTCTTGTGTCCGACCATTTACAGTTAATTCTTACAATATAGCGAAGGTGAAAGCCCCCATGTCCCTTCGCTTCGTTCATCTCAGCCGGATCAACTTCTACTCGCCACCTTGACTAAACCATCAAGTTCCCATTGCATCTGACTACAGACTTTTTCATAGCAAGCATTGACATATTCGCGATCGCTAGCTGCATCCCGACCATACCGTTCAAAGACAATCGGCGCACAAATACGAGTGTAAATTTGGACAGGTAAGGGAATATTGGGCAGAGGTCCAATCGCTAATCCCCAGGGTAAACCTAAATAGATGGGAAACACTTCCGGATCAAGACCAAATAACCAAGGGAACAATCCCCAATCGTGCAGTTGTCGAATCTGATCGTAAAAATCAGCCAAGACAATCAATGTATCATGAGCGCCGTGGGAAATAACGGGTATAATCGGCACACCTTCCCGTAATGCCAGCTTAATAAACCCTTGACGCCCCGCCAAATGGATTTTATTCCGCATGGTATGGGGACGAAAGACATCCTGTGCCCCCCCAGGGTAGACGAGGACACTAGCACCTCGACGCAAAGCCGCGATCGCCATTTTGGGATGAGTCCTAATTGCCCCTGTCTTAGCCGCTAGTCGTGCCGTATTTAGGTCATATTTCCAGCCATTGGGATGCATTAGCCCATAAACCGGACGTTCGGGACCAAAACGCCGAAACCAGTCATACATGACCATGATCATATCCGGCGCGACAAGTCCACCATTGTGAGAACCCACAAACAAAGCGTTATCCTGATCGGGAATGTGATGCCAGCCATCGGTTTTCACCCGAAAGTAGTAGTGGTAAAACCATCCCCATAAGGGCATGAAAGATTGGATGGTTTGGGGATCACGTTCATCGAGTGACCACCCGGGTTGGTCGTTTGGGATTGAGTTACCATTCATGAACGAAACAAAATGTTGGGTTGGGCGGATTCTGACCAAAAGCAGAAGAGTATAAGAGGGACAACCAGAGTGATGTTCTTCGAGAAACAGGATAACGTGCATCTAACGTGCATCCTTCATAAATATTAACGGAACCCAACCCATAAGGCTCTGCTTGCGGTTTGCCCTGTCGAATAGTAAACCCCTGAAGAGGTGACAATCTACTTTCCCTCGCCAAAAAAAAACCCTAAAAAAAAACCCCTAGGTGAGCCTCAAAGACACCGCTAGGGGATTCCCAAACAACCTAAACACTAAACAGGAGAATAACGACCACGTTGGAATGCGTTTAAGCTCCCTTACTTACCTAGTTTGCACCCTTGGACGACTTTTTATGTTTAGCTATGATGAAAAGCGTGTAAAGATTTGATGAATTTTTGTCTGATTGAGTAATCCATAGCATATTTGGCTCTAGTGGGGGTGAGGGGTAGCACCCATCACAATGCTGGGGGAAATCCTTGGGAAATTGATAGTACAACTCCAGTTTTCCCCAAACATTATGGATACTAACGAACTCCTGCGGCGTTATCTAGCCAGGGAACGGAATTTTCAGGGTGCTAATCTCAGGAAGATCAATCTCATGGGTGCTGATCTTAACGGTGCTGACTTGATTGGTGCTGATTTGAGTGGTGCTGATCTCAGGGGTACTCAACTGATTGACGCCAATTTGAGCAACACGGATCTCAGCCGAGTCAACCTTAGTGGCGCTAACCTGAAACAGGCTAACTTAAGCGGTGTCAATTTAAATGCAGCTAACCTGAGCCGTACTTTCTTGATGAATGCTGATCTCAGAGGCGCGACTTTGATTGAGGCGAACCTCATGGATGCTGACTTAGCGGATGTTAATCTCAGCCGAGTTAATCTCACTCAAGTTAATCTCAGTCGAGCGAACTTAAGTAGTGCGAACTTATTTGGAGCCATCCTCAAGGAAGCCATTATGGTGGGTGCTGATCTGAGTGGTGCTTTTTTAATTGGTGCTGACTTAAGCGATACCAACTTAAGTGGCGCTAATCTCAGCGGTGCTGATTTGAGAGGAAGCAATCTCAGTCGGGTTAACCTCAGTGGTGCTGATCTGTTTGGTGTGAATCTGAGTGGTGCTAATCTGACTCAGGCTACTTTGAATCGGGCGAACTTAAGCTATAGCAATTTGAGTAATACCAATCTCACGGAAGTTGATCTGAAGATTACCGACGTAGAGAACGCTCGATTTGGAGAGAATGAGGGACTCTCTGAAACCAACCAGTTTGATTTGCAGCGACGTGGGGCAATCTTGGAAATGACGAGTTTTAGTGTGGGGGGAATGTCGGGTTCTTAGCGGATGTTGAGGGAAATAGCGACTGACCTATTAGCAGAAAGAGAGAGTGCCAACATGAGTTGTGTTGATCAATTCCCAACGCACTCTCTCCTCCCTCTCTTCTTTGAGACAATCCTGGATCAAGCAATGTCCACTAACTGAATCTCAAACGTTAAGTCTTGTCCTGCTAGAGGATGATTGGCATCTAATCTCACATTCGAGTCGGTGACATCGGTAATCACCACGGGAATAACTCGCCCGTTGGGTTGTTGAATTTGTAATTGCTGACCGATTTCGGGATTCAAGTCTGGGGGCATTTTGTCTCGTGTCACCTCCAGTACCATTTCTGAGCGATGGGGACCATAAGCTTTATCCATGGGAATCATTTCGGTTTTGGAATCCCCAGGCGTCATACCCACAACGGCTTGCTCGAAACCTGGAATGACCTGTCCAGCATCAATGGTGAATTCTATCGGTTCGCGACTCAGGGAAGAATCAAAGACCGTACCGTCCTTTAGTTTACCTGTGTAGTGAATTTTGACGGTATCACCCACTTTCGCTTGTGCCATATTTATTTTCCTTGGAGTTGGTCAACACCTCTAGGGTATCAACTCGCGCAAATTTTGCATTATTTCTCTAGCGTGATTAACCAGTCATATCTATCTGGGAGGTGAGTCATATAGCACTATGGGGTATGGAAAGGACATCAGTTAGTCCAAAAGGGAACAGGGAACACCTCGACTTACCTCGACTCCGCTCGGTAACACGCTCGGTGTGTCACAGGGAACAGGGAACAGTAAAGAATGTCCACGCCCTGTCTTAGTACTGCTATAAGTCTAAGGAGACTGTAGGGTGAGCAAGGCTAATGAACCGAGTTAATCAGTCTATCGCTTGCCCACCTTAGCTAACATTCACCCAGTTGAATTAGCTTATGGAGGTCAGATCCTGCTCAGACTCCTCGGCTTCAGGAGTTGAAGCAGCTAACGCTTCTGGAGAAACAGGGATAGCAAAGTTATAGGGTTCAAAGACTTCCGATGAGGGTGTCTCTGTGATAATCGCTTCAGTGGGTTGGTTCTGGCGGGCTTTGAATTTTTTCACAGCGACTAACCCTCCGGCTACGGCGGCGATACCAACACCAGCAATGCCGAATTTTTTGTAGAAGTTGATTTTATCGCCAACGAGACTAGGAGATTCTCCAGAAACATTTTGGGAAACACCCTTTTTGCCAAACGCACAAGGGATGGCTTGAGTGGGGCTAATCGTTGCCAGGAATAGGCTACCTGTAACGGTTACGGTAGACAGGAGGCTTGTGAAAACCAGTTTGGATTTAATCATGATTGCTAAGGGATATGTCTAATCAGGGACAAAAAGCTTATCTAACAGTGTACAGACCTGATCCAATTATGGAATCATTATCCGATAACAATTTCTCATTAAATATATAAATCAAACTCGATGATATCGCTGAGATTCTTGGCAACGCTGTCCAATGACACGTTAGAAGGCAACGAGGTATAGGTACTCAACCGGACATGGTATATGCAGCGCCACCTCGCCAAGAGTACGTCACAATATAAAAATATAAGAACTTCCCTCTCTTCCTATGGACTGGCAAGAACTATCTGGTAGCTGGGTTTTAATTCCGTCTCGTCCCGTTGGCATTGTGCATTTTTTGGGTGGGGCATTTATTGCGGCTGCGCCCCAAGTCACCTACCGTTGGCTACTTGAGCAATTAGGGCGTCAGGGTTATTTGGTTGTGGCGACGCCGTTTCTCAATACCTTAGATCACGTTGCGATCGCCCGCGAAGTCCTCAACCGTTTTGAGACAACCCTTGATCGCCTCAAAGCCACAAGACTACTCAAGAAACAGTATTTACCGATATACGGTGTCGGACATAGCATGGGGTGTAAACTGCATCTGCTGATTGGCAGTTTGTTTTCCGTGGAACGGGCGGGTAATATTTTGATTTCCTTCAACAATTATCCAGCAAAACAGGCGATTCCGTTTCTGGAACAGTTCAATATGCTGGATCAGTTGACATTCCTCAAGCAGTTGAATATCAAGCCAGCCTTTGACGTTGAATTTACTCCTTCACCCCAACAAACGAATGATCTGATTGCCCAGCAATACGCCATCCGTCGCAATTTACTGATTAAATTTATCAATGATGAGATTGACCAAACGGCAATCCTATCCCCTGTGCTGCAACAGCGATTTCCGAATATGGTTGTGCTACAAATGCTACCGGGAAATCATTTAACACCGTTGGGACAAGATGTCAATTGGAAAACGGGAGATTCCTTCACGCCATTTGATGCGATCGGTCAGTGGATGAAGCAAGGGGTTTATCGGGATTTAAATCGATTGAAATTAGAGATGATTCGCTGGTTAAATCCTTTAGCGGTGGGGTAAATTGATATTGATAGATCAGTAGTGGGGCAAAAGTAGAGTTAACGGTTGAGATTAGGGAACAGGGAATAGGCAATGGGCAATAGTCATTCATGGGAATAGACAATAAAATTTACGGTTTTGTCAGGCGCACTGACGTGCGCCCCTACGATTTCTGGATGTAAGGCTAATCTAAATTAGGTGTGCCGCGCTACTACTGGACTGACATAGCTAAAATTGTGGGGTAGGTTGTAGGTTGGGTTGACGACAGGAAACCCAACGGAATCTAGGGCTAAGGTTCCCTACTACAAGCCGAATCTAATTCATCAAATAAACTGTGCCGCGCTACTAAGCTGTCATGCATTTACAGCAGTTTTCAAGTTAATAGACTACAGACGATGATTGCGCTAAAAAGCAAGCCAATACAATTTTGTATTCCATAAACCTGAAAAGCGCTGTAAATTGGGAATGGGTAGCGAGCAAGATGCTCAATGTAGCGAGCAAGATGCTCAATGTAGCGAGCAAGATGCTCGCACTACGGCAAGGATTTCGCAATTCTTGACATTATGGTTTAAATGCCGAACAGCTTACCTTAAACTATCCCACAGTTCCCAACTTAAAATTAACACTTCAATCAATAACGCCAGATTGGGATAAAACAATCCAATCAAGAAGGGAATCAGAAACTTGATGATGATCATTAGCCATCCGTGGGAATTCAAGTGTTTGAACCCCTGGATTAATTGTTGAATCCATCGACAATTTTTGGTTGAACCCATAACCGAACCTTGAACGCTACAGTTCGATGAAATCGTTCGGTTGATAGCCGCAAGCAACAGGCTTGGGGTAAAGGCTTTAGAATAAAGACTAGGTTTGGAGTTCTATCACTTCCGGTTAGGGAAAACACCTCCGGTTTTCCTGAAGTTGTTATCAAGTTTTACAGAACTCTCTGGGTTCAACGCATGACAGAGTATAGTAAAGGTCGAATCGTTCAGGAGAATGCCAAGCGTATATTGGCGGCGTTGCTGGATGTCGCTGATGGAACCTTAGAGAGGCAAAATTCCACGAAGAAACCTCTGACTGTTCGCCCTCAAACTGATCCGCCGGGATTGTTTGTCACTTATACGATTAACTCTCTGGTGGAATTGACCGAAAATGATCAGGCTGAGGGTGGGTTGACTTACGCCAAAGTTGAATCAGCGATCAAGTTTCTAGAGGGTTTCGGGATCGTTCAGCGTCCAGACAATCAGCAGGGTTCGACACAGCAGCTAACGATTCGTCTCTGGGAGACTGACAAGCAGAAAAATCTGATTCGGTTTGATGCAGAATGCGATACCCAACGACGCCAGACGCAAACTCGCCAGGGTAACGATCCCTGGGGACAGGTGCGGAAGGTTGTCCCGCCTGAGTTTGATTTGTTGGATCAGAAATTCTTTCATAAGCGGCGTGGGGGAGAGACGCGCATCCTGAAATTACCCTCTGTGTCTAAAAATTGGTCGTTGATTACCCAAGGGAATTATATTGATCGGGATCAACAAGGGGAGGTTTTCGCCCAGGCTGAAGCGTTGGCAAACTATTCGGGGATTTCCCTGTTGCTGATTCGGGGACAACCGGGGGCGGGGAAAACGGCGCTGATGCAATGGTTGGCGTATGAGTTATCGGGTCAACATCGGCTGGTGTTGCAGAAAAAGCGAGAAGAACCCTACTGGTTAGACCCATTATGGGAGTTTTCTGAGCAAATTCATCAGCATTTTTATTTAATCGCCGATGACGTGTTTCGGGATGATTCGATTCTGGAGGAGTTGGAGAATAATGAGTTACAGTTTCCGCTAACGGTAATTGGCACAACGCGGTTGAATGAAGATCAGCAGGACAAGTTACGGTTGCGGGGATATCGGATTGAATCCCTGGATTTAGAATTATCTCCCTTGCCAGAATCTCAGGAAAAACAGCGAATTTTGGATCGGATTTGTCAGGAAGATGGGGAAGCCAAAGCCCGATTAGAGAAAATGGCAGCAGCAGAACGGAAACAGTTAATGGCTGCGCCTTCAATGTTGGTACTGATGTTACAGCTATCGGAAGGGAAACCCTTTGATTTAATTGTGGCGGATGTGATTAGGCGTTTGCCCAGTGATGAGGATTATCCGGTTTATCAAGTTTTTGGCGTGATTTGCAGTTTTTATCAATACAGCATTATTACACCTACGGGAGTGTTGCCGTTGTGTTTGCCGAACTATTCTAAAAAAGCGGTGCGGGATGTGGTGGATTTTGCCAGAGATGCCGAATTAAAGGGCTTGGTGAATATAATCTGGAAGGCTGGATATGATGGGTTTGCAACAATTCACGAACTCATTGCCCAAACAGCGATGACGGTGAAGTACCCGCGCAGTCGGGGCGAGAATCTACCCTATTCTCCTAATTTATTAGAAGACTATTTAAGAGCGGCAATTCCGGCTTTAAAGGCAACTAAAGAAACTCATCAACGCTGGGCGTATCATGGATTGAGACTTTTGGCTGTGAATGGTGAAGTGACTCTTGTCCGTCAGGTTGTGGATGACTATTCCAACCAGATTCAATCTCTACAGCATAAGAGTGGGGTTAGTGGATGGTTTACATGGTCAAAGATGTATGAATCTGTAGGTTTACTGTCGGAACGCGATCGCTGCTTGGATGCAATTTTATCCACTGAACCACAAAGTTCATCAGAGTGGGTTTATTGGCTGTCTCTGATACAAAGGCGTGGTAAAAATGAGCAAAAGCAGGAGGCGATCGCTCTAACTTCCTCTTGGCTGCAACTACATCCTGATGATTTTCATGTTCGCACCAAATACCTAGCACTGATTGGGCAGTTGGGGACGAACCAACAGAAGCAAGAGGCGATCGCTCTAACTTCCTCTTGGCTGCAACTGCATCCTGATGATACATATGTTCGTACTCAATACCTAGCACTGATTGGGCAGTTTGGGACATCTCAACAAAAGCAGAACGCGATCGCTAAAACTTCCTCTTGGCTGCAACTGCATCCTGATGATTCCTGGGTTCGCACCAAATACCTAGCACTGATTGGACAGTTTGGGACATCTCAACAGAAGCAGGAGGCGATCGCTAAAACTTCCTCTTGGCTGCAACTACATCCTGATGATTCCTGGGTTCGCACTCAATATCTGGCACTGATTGGGCAATGTGGGACATCTCCACAGAAGCAGGAGGTGATCGCTCTAACTTCCTCTTGGCTACAACTGCATCCTGATAATTCTCATGTTCGCAGAAAATACCTGGCACTGATTGGGCAGTTTGGCACAACCCGACAAAAGCAAGAAGCGATCGCTCATTCGGGTTTTCAATACCTGGTACTGATTGAGCAGTGTGGGACACTTCTACAAAAGCAGGAGGCGATCGCTCTAACTACTACTTGGCTGCAACTGCATCCTTATGATCGTGAAGTTCGCAGAAAATACCTAGCACTGATTGAGCAGTGTGGGACACCTCCACAGAAGCAGGAGGCGATCGCTCTAACTACTACTTGGCTGCAACTGCATCCTGATGATATTACTGTTCGTGAAAAATACCTAGCACTGATTGGGCAATGTGGGACATCTCAGCAGAAGCAGGAGGCGATCGCTCAAACTTCTTCTTGGCTGCAACTGCATCCTGATGATACCAATGTTCGTACTCAATATCTGGCACTGATTGGGCAGTGTGGGACAACTCAACAGAAGCAAGAGGCGATCGCTCTAACTACTACTTGGTTGCAACTATATCCTGATGATCATGAAGTTCGCACAACCTACTTAGCTGTAGTTGGAAAGGCTGGCAAAGACATCATCGACATTGAGCCTATTATCATCCAGCAATGGCAATGGATTAGTCAGCAAGCACAAGTAGACCAATCTTTATGGACTGCATTTTTACCTGTCCTATATTATCATGCCCAACCTCGACTGATTCAAAAAGCTGTCAATCTTGTTTTGCAGCAGTACCCCAAAGATGCAACCATTATCTGTCTTATTTTTGGCTACTTTCAAAATGATTTAGATTATGAAACCTGCTATCGATTAGCTGATTTGATTAGCCAGTCTCGACTCCATACATCGCAGTGGCAAAGCGTTATCTATGCGGCGAACTTCTTTCGAGACTGTGGTGAGTTAGATAAAGCTACAGAAATTTATCAAAGAACCATCAAATCTGCTAAATTCCGAATCAAGAAGTATGGCGATGATCTCCAGAAAACAGTTAACTTCGCCTCATTAAACTATGCCTTTCTCTTGCTACTACGCCAACCCCCAGATCCCTACACAGTCATGGATTATCTCCAACCTACCCTGACGAAAACCCCCAAACATTGCGTTGCTCACTGGTACATGGCGCGGTGCTATCAAGCCCAAGGTCACAATTATAGTAGCAAAGGGCGGAAGGTTTACCAACAAGCCATCAAACATTTCCAGCAAGCGATTAAGTTTGATAATCAAAAAAACGGTCACTTCTGGTATGAGTTTGGCTGCTTCTACCGAGATGCGATGCAGAACCCGACTGAAGCCCGCACCTGTTTTGAAAACTCCCTGAACCAGACTATTAATCTTCGCGCCTGTGTGGATTTAGCCGAATTAGAACTGGCTGATGGTAATTTTGACCGGGCGAGGGAGTTGTTACAACAGGGATTAGCGTTGGTGCCGATGACTCGCCCCGAAAGGGAACAGCGTGATAGGTTAGAGTCTCGAATCCAAGGGATTCAAGCTCAACTTGATGATTAAAAGGATAGGGTTTGGGCTGGATAAAGAAAGTTTACTTATCCAAGTTTAATAAAAGTCCGCGTAGGCGGACTTTGTTTGTGTAGCTGCGAATTCTATTCGCCAAGCTTTAATGGTGCAAGGTGTGCATTATTGGTGGGTTACGGCGGATATCCCATTATCGAATTATTTCCAAGTTTAATAAAAGCGTAGGCGGACTTTGTTTGTGTAGCTGCGAATTCTATTCGCCAAGCTTTAATGGTGCAAGGTGTTCATTATTGGTGGGTTACGGCGGATATCCAATTATCGGATTATTTCCTGGATTTAATTCCGCCTAACCCACCCTACTCTATCCCCCCCTAGTCACCCTTTCAAAGGGAGGGATAAACGGGGAAATAAAGGTGGGAAAAGAAGGGAAACCATCACATAAAGATGCTTCTAATATTACATCTGAAACTTCCTTCTTGCTCCCCTCTCCCCTGGTGGGAGAGGGGCTGGGGGTGAGGGGGTTTAAGTTGACACTAATAGCACGTCAGTGGAAGAGGGCGCACGTCGGTGCGCCCCTACGGGTATTACATTTTTCGCTCCATCTGAGCAAAATGTTCCAATAACAATCGGTGAATAAAAATATACCCACCTCCCACCTTCTGTAAAAAAATCTGCTGCGTCGCATAATCCAGAAATCGCGCATAATTCCAGGGAATACACCCACTAAAATACAGCACTAACCGTAATGTGAAATGCTGAATACAAGCAATTCCCGCAGGTGAAAACAACCCAAACAGCAATCCAATCACTGCACCAAATAAAATCGGTAGCCCCACGATTTGCGCCAAACCAACCATAGCAACTACCCCAATTAAAGCAAAAATTAAGGTATTTTGTGCCGATTGCCATATCCCTTGATTGGGAACTGTACTTGTCTCAATTCCGCCTCCCGTTAATCCACGCAATAATACGAAAATTAATCCCGTTCCTATACCACTCAATCCATAGGTTAGCCCCTCAATAATCGCCTCCTGACTCGGCGTAATCAGCCAGAAAACGAGTCCACTGCTGAAGCCAAATATTAATCCTACGGTTAACCCAATTCGCAACCCCGGTAATAGATTCCGTTTTGCTTTTACCCATGACCATTTCAACGTTTCCACGGGTTCAATCTGATTCATAACCAACGCGACAATTAACCCCGCCATCAATCCGCCACCGAGTCCCATAATTAATCCCGCCAATAGAGTAATTTCCCGCCAAAACATAAGCTCGACATTCAGCCCCCCACCCAACCCCATAATTAATCCCCCGATTAAACCGACTCCTAGAGAATACAGCCATTTTTGCGCCTTAGTGTCTAACCAACTCGGCTGCAATCGCTCAATTAAAAATACGGTTTCTGAGTTTTGATACATCCGTTTTGCTAACCAACTCAACCCGTTAATTACTTGCTCTTGGTTATACTTCTCTTGACCCCGTCTGCGCTTAAACATCCGCTGAATGTACCGATCAAATAAGTGCTTGCGCCAGTCGTCTAAACCACTCCTTTGCGGTAACTCATCCAGGGATATTCCCTGATATGCCAGGGTGATAATACTTAACATTAACGGGGATTGGGCTAAGTCTTGTAAGGTGCTATCCGATCGCAGAACTTGGCGCACGACTGTAAGTTGCGTCCCAGCACTGTTTAGATAGCGATCAATTTGGGCTAAGGTAAGCGGTTGCAGACAAATGGCGGCTTGTAAATTCAAACGCTGCTGTAGGGCTTGATAATCGCGAATCCGACTACAAACCACGAGTTCAGTTGTGCCATGTTCGCTACTAAATTGATTGATGGCGGTGACACAAGCCTCTCTTAATGTAATACTTACTTCGTCCAACCCATCCAATAAGAGTAACAGTTCTCCCGAATCAATCCAGCTTTTCCCAATATCTTTCGATACTTGATATTTGGTATGCAGTTCATTAACTAACCAGTCAGCAATGGTTTGCTTACCTCCCGTCCAAGAGGATAAATTAAAGACCACAGGAATCGGGTGATTACTATCAACGTCCGCCTGATCCAATAGATCGCAAGTTAATTCTAAAAGCGTCGTGGTTTTGCCACTTCCCGGTTCCCCTAAAATTAAGAGCGATCGCCCCTCGCCCATCGCTAGAAACTTCTCACTGACTTTGATTCCCGGTAATAGGGTTTGCTGGAATTCCCCAGAACCCTCCCAAACCAATTCCCAAGGGCGTTCGACTAAATCGAGGCGTTCTTCTAACCCCAGTTCAATTAAGACGCGACCATGTAATGAGGTTTCTAATACCCCTTTAATCCAATAGTTTCTCACTTTATTGAGTAATATGTGGCGAAACTGTACATCTTGGCGAGTCTGTTTCGGTTGGGGTTTAGACGGAGAACTTTGGGGTGAATAGGTTCTATTTTCTGAGGATACAGGTTGAATTAAATAACTCGGTACGGGGTCAGTAATATTTTTTAACGACAAATCCCCTAAAAATGTCGTAGGTAACTGTAAATGATTTTTGACCAAATCATAAACAATCCGAGAAATACAAATCCCTCCCGGTTGTGCCTTCCCTTCTAAACGGGCAGCAATATTCACGCCATTGCCCATGACATCGCCTTCACTGACAAAGACATCGCCTAAGTGAATACCAATCCGATGTAAAATAATGTCATTTTCCGATAAACTTTGGGCAGCTTTAGCTAGGGATTTCTGAATTTCAATCGCACAATCCACCGCCAGAACCGCACTGGGAAAATACATTAATAAGCCATCCCCAGTAGACTTAATCGTCTGTCCAGAAAACTGCTGACATAATTGCCGCATTAACTCTAAATCCCGGTGAATTAAGTCCAGAGTATGTTCTTCATCCGCCGACATTCTGGCACTAAACCCCACACCATCGGTAAACGCGATCGCGGCTAGGGTGCGCTGAGTTTGAAGCTGAGACGGTAAACTGTTTACAGTTCTCATGGGACGAGGTAAAGGTTGACTAGGGAAGGGGATTGTCGCACTAGATGGTAAGGCGGCGATCGCGTCTAATACCTCTCTCACATTGTCATAGCGATCGCGGATATCCTGACACACCATTTTCGCTAAAATGTCATGAAAACGTGAGGCTTCTGCCACCTGATCTCGCCACAGTATCTCACCGGTTTTCGGATCAGTTGGCAAATGATGAGGTAATACCCCAGTTAAGGCTTGAATCCCCAACATTCCCACCGCATGAATATCGCTACTAAAACGCGGTTTTCCCGCACATTGTTCCGGAGGCATATAACCGGGCGTACCAATAGCAATCGTCACCTCTGTTGGGGAACTTGTCGCCGTACTCACCTGTTTAACCGTGCCAAAGTCAATTAAAATAATCTTGCCATCCGCTGCCCGTCGAATTAAATTAGAGGGTTTAATATCCCGATGAATCACCTGATGTTGATGAACAATGTTTAAGATTTCTAAGATATCCCAGACTAACCGGATCGCCTGCATCTCATCCAATCGGCGTCCAGCCACTAACTCGTGACGTAAATCCTCCCCTTCAATATGTTCTTGAACTAAATAAAATTGCTGATTATCTTCGAAATGGGCTAAAAGCTGAGGAATTTGGTCATGATTGCCCAATTGATACAAAACCCGCGCCTCGGTATCAAATAGGCGGCGAGACGCCTCTAACACAGAGGAATTCGACACCTGCGGCTTCAGTTGTTTAACCACACAATACGGATATCCGGGTAAATCGCGATCGCGTGCCAGGTAGGTTTCGCCAAACCCCCCACGTCCCAAGGGTTGGATAATTTCATAGCGCCCCCGTAGTCGTGTTCCAATCATAAGATTTGTGTAGACTCTCAGCAGGTTTTATAGACCGCACAAGTGATATAATTCTGCCATAGCCCCTCGAAAAAGCACGTTCCGTCTCAATCGTAACGCCCTCTGTTCCTGAACTGAGTAGTCTCACGGTGCTGGGACTTTTAGGATTGGGTGCATTAACCCGCGCTGGTTGGGTTTCGTTCCTCAACCCAACCTACAAAGATGACATAAGACAAATGACAAATGACAAATCTCTGGACATCGGCTGACCATGCGCTATCTTATTTAGAGCGATCGGATAATCTCCCCCATCGCACTGAAGGTGAAGCTGTTGTCTTAGAAGAGGTTCCCAAAACCGTTAAACGTATCCTCGATTTAGGTACTGGAGATGGACGCCTTTTGGCACTGCTGAAAATTGACCGCCCCCATGTCGAAAGTATCGCGATCGATTTTTCGCCCACGATGCTTGATGCTGCTAAACAGCGGTTTGCTGGGGATGACACAGTAAAAATCATCACCCATGATTTAGATCATCCCTTGCCAGAATTAGGTACATTTGACGCGATCGTGTCTAGCTTTGCGATTCATCACCTAACTCATGAACGCAAGTATTCCCTCTATGCTGAACTCTTCAACATACTAGAACCCGGTGGTATTTTTTGTAACTTAGAACACGTCGCCTCTCCCACACCAGCACTCCATGAACATTTCCGCGTTTGCATGGGGATTGCTGACAAACCCGATGATCCCTCGAATAAATTATTGGATGTAGAAACTCAACTGAAATGGCTACGAGAAATTGGTTATACTGATGTTGATTGTTATTGGAAATGGCTGGAACTGGCGCTTCTGATTGGTAGAAAACCGAATACAACAGAAAAGCAATAGCAAATCATTGAACGAAAGTTGAGCGCAGTCCCTATCTAGAATCTTTGATTTAGATGGGGTTGGCGAAAGTAAGGAAGGTAGAGACGCGCCATGGCACGTCTTGACCCTTCTTCGCTAGTCGGACAGGGTGTGTAGGGGCGGGTTTTACCAATACCGTTCAGGAGACAACCCCTACCTTAATTAAACTCGCCCTTGCTGAAGGTTAAATGTCAAGTGAACTCCTCTATCTTCCTCATCTTCTACATCTCCCCTATCTCCCTCATCAACTATGAAACGTTAGAAGCATTTACTGATTCCACACTTCATCAATCGGTGGTGGTTCAGGGGGTAGGGGGCGTGATGAAAGGGGCTTTTCGTTCGTCTCCGAGGACTGATTTAAAGCGTGCATCGGATTGTTACCCCGGATAGTCCCCACCCAATTATTTTGATTTTGGGGTGTCACTGTGGATAAAGCATTGCCTCGATCCAGCAAATAACTCAGATGATGTAGCCCTTCACACAACCGATGTAAATGAGCGCAACGATACTCCGCCGCTTGCCAATCTCCAGCTTCTAAGGCTTCAGCGTATCCGCGCTGTAAAGCTCTAATGAGTCTGAGTTGGGTTTCAATGATGGGATAGTTTAGAGTCATTCCTTTCGCATTGGTTGACAATTGTACGTGGTATATACCCCCTGATCAAGCTAATCGCTTTGGACTAGATTTCTATAGTCTTCGCGGTTCTTCTTCGCGGGTTATGATGAGATACGTCAAGTTATTCCTGATCCCTTCTCTCTCATCCTTTTCCTGTGAGCAGAGTGTATCTCACCGAATCGCGAACCGCTATATCCTGACTCAATCATAACCCAATAACTATTGGTCATATCAATGATTTAATTCAATTTACTTTATGGATCAAACATTGTAAGTTCGTGGCTCTGACCTATTGCCGGGGAGACGGAGACTCCGGTTCATTGGGTATTGTACTTATGGGGTCATTGAGCTATTGTCATACTCACGAAGCAGCAAGCAAGCTATGCCCTTAATTTCTGGGTTCTGAAGATAAATCTATTCAGTTATTGCTACTTTAATAACTCCGAGATATACATCAATTAGAGAATAATCACTTAATCGAAAATACTCTAGCTTGACCTGTATTAGGAGGGTTAGGACTATCACAAATAAGGAACATTGACTTCTCAAGGCTTTTGCTTAACTTCGGTCTATTCCATCGTTCAGAACTTTATCGGTTGTAGCCGGATGATTTTTATCGATTCATCTTAAAATTAAAAACTATCTGATCTATTCTTTGCTTAGAGAGATTTAAGGCGGCATAATAAAGCAAGTGGGATGGCTAAGAATATACCATCTTTATCAATGTTAAACCTAACCTCTGATCTCGAATGCAGCGAGTTGTCTTTTGTGACTTCGACGGTACGATTACGGCAGTAGAAACCTTTGCCGGGATGTTAAAGGATTTTGCGCCTGAAGTATCTGCCCAAGTGATGCCCGAACTTTATGCTAAACGGCTAACCCTACGGGAAGGTGTGCGCCGCGTCCTAGAATCAATTCCGTCCTCTCGATATCCAGATATCCTCACCTATACCCAATCTAAACCGATTCGCCCCGGTTTAGTCGAATTACTCGATTTTCTAGACGATCGCGGCGTACCGTTTGTGGTGGTTTCCGGGGGATTGCGCGGTATGGTGGAGACGGTGTTGGGTCGAGAAAAGCGGGGACGAACGTCGCTGCTCGAACGAGTGGCGGCGGTTTATGCGGTAGATGTGGATACCAGTGGTGACTATCTCCAGCCATTGTCCGAGTTTGAGGGGGATAGCGAATTGGTTGCTAAAGTTCAGGTGATGGCACAACACCCAGCAGACGAACAGATTGCGATCGGGGATTCGGTAACGGATTTTAACATGGCATTGCACGCCTCTGTCGTCTTCGCCCGCGATCGCCTCCGCCAGTATCTCGATGAACGTCAAAAGCCCTACCTACCCTGGAATGACTTTTTTGAGGTGCGTCAACAGCTATCCCAGCTTTGGGGAGATAGCTAAGGGGAAGCAGGGGGAGCAGGGGGAGCAGGGGGAGCAGGGGGAGCAGAGGGAGCAGGGGGAGCAGGGGGAGCAGGGGGAGCAGGGGGAGCAGGGGGAGCAGGGGGAGCTTCTTAGAGAAGTCGGGGATCTTTCGGAGATATACTGTAAAGTTTTGTAAAATAAACTTTGCCAAAACTTTATTGAAAAGCTGATTCAGCTTCATAGAATTGAAAAAATAACACTCATATAATGAAATAGTTTATTGAAAAACGTCCAACTAGGAGTTGCACCATGGTCTATCAACAAAACGATCGCGTAAAAATCATCAAAGGCTCTCTCAAAGGTCATACAGGAAAAATTGCCTCTTGTAGCCATGAAGGTAGCTATTTTATTGCCAGAGACTTGACGCATCAAACAAACGATATGTCCAACCTATACGGACCACTGCTGGGCGACGAAATTTCACCCTTATCTTATTAAATTGAATTCACTCATACAATGCGAAAACAGGGGGAGAATAAACTTTACCCCCTTAATAATTTGGGTACTTTTTCCTTTGAAGCTTCTTCCCTTAAGCCTTCTGCCTTGGGCGATAAGTCCTAGCCAAGGGTTAGTAACTGGGGTTTAAAGATCATCGCCAGACCAAAGAATAGCATAAAGAGTCCGCCAACCAGTTTCAGTACTCTCCCTTGGTTTTCAGTGAGTCGAGTGGACTTAAACGAATAGATAAAGTTGCCTAAAATAGCCAACAGCGGCATAATGTAAATCGCGGCATACAACGCTGTCCACGAGATATGACACAAGCCAATTGTATCGGAGCAGTACTGTAACAGCGCCGTCATGTAAACCGCAGGCAGAATCGCTGTACAACCAAGTTCGACAATATTGACAAAGACAGCTAATAGAACCGTCCCCGCTAATGCCGCCAGAAACATCTTGCGATCGCCTTTAGCATTTCTCAGGTTTCTGACAATCGTTCCCGCTCGTTTATTGATCGTTGACTGTTGTTTTTCCGAGAGGGATAAGGAGATAGATTTTTTAAACCAAAAATAATCCTTGATATTGATTAGACCCGCCCCAGTAATCAGAATTCCCAGAATTTGCATAAATCGAACGCCATAGTTTTCTAGGAAAACTGAACCCGCCAAGACCATCAGCATGATAAAGATAAAATACATCACCGCTGATGTGATAATAAAAGTTGTCCCCACCAAGGTCATATCCTTGCGGCTGCGGGTATAGGTGAGTAACGACAGCAGAATAACTAAAACCGTAAACGCACAGGGGTTAAAGCCATCGGCAAGGGCAATGGTAGAGACAAATAGGGGAAAGGGAAGCCCTTGGGCAAAGGTTTTAATTACAGCATCAGGGGTGAGGGCAAGAAACGCAAATAGACTGATGATCGTTGTTGCCAGCAACCCGCCAATCCAATAGCGTTTACCTTGTCGTTTCTCAAGCTGGTCTTTCAAAAACGGATAACTACAGAGATACCAGAACGGGATTAAAAAGACCTGCCACGGGGGGCTGGTCTTAGTTTGTTGCTGTTGATCAGTTGTGGGTAAATTGAGTGGAGATCCGACGGCTGTTTCTATCGCTGCAATAATTTGGTTTTTGTAGCCGATATAAGCTTGATGAACTGGAGTGTATTCCAAGGGTCCTTCGGCTTCACTATAGCCAATGAACATTTTGTCCTTAACTACAGTCCTGGGAACAGCGCCGGACGAGATTCCCCGGGCTTTTTGGAATTCCTGCCATTCCCTGGGATTGTCGTTAACCTCAAGCGACGTAACCTCAACATTTTTATTGTGTTGATCGATATAAGTCATTAACGGCTTTTGCTCGAGGCAATGGGGGCAGGTTTTGCTGTGGAAGAAATAGACATTGACGACATCATCACTAGCCTGGGCAACGGACTGAAAGGAGGTCACGAATACCAGACCAACCATGATGATAAAGGACAGAATCAGTCGGCGGTAAGATTTAACCATCATTTTTTAGCGTCCTTTTTACATGAGGAGAAATTTAGAAGACGATACTTCCACTGTAAATCCATCACCGGGCGAGGATCTGCCCTTAGAAAAAAGATGTAATAGTTCTACCTTGACAGGATGGGCATGATGTTTTAAAGCACGCTTTTCAGTGCCATTGATCCCAAAGCTGTATTTCCTATAGGGGATCAACGGTGTATACCCAATCCGATGAAGTCACCCCTAGGCATGACTTGGATACCTTTTCCTGGGAACCTTCTGCCCTCTACCATCTGCTCTGTGGCTTGTTCTCTTGGATGCCAATCGTTCAGACCCCAGCAATACCAACGGTTTCCAGAGTTCTTTGTTATTGTCAGGCATTGTAAACCTGAAAGATTTCTAAAATCTGTCGAAAGATCGTCGCTGATGATGTAAAACTTTTGTCAAAATACTGTATAAGTAGGAAAAGCTAATTTTTGAACAAATGTGAAACGGAGGGATCACAATGGTTTACAAGCAACATGAACTCGTGCAAATCACCAAAGGCTCTTTAAAAGGTCACACGGGAAAAATCGCGGCTTCCAGCCATGATGGAATCTACTTTATCCAAGGAAACTGGAATAGTCACGAAACGGGTGCTTCCAATCTGTACGGACCCTTGTTAGGAGACGAAATTACGCCAGTGGCGAACTATTGATCCTCAACTGCTTCCATAGCAGTAGAGGAATGACGAATTGGTCATTATTCCTTGATTACCTCGATTAATCTAAACGTTTTCAGACCCCTCGACTTATACAGACAACTGAAAGGGTGCAGCCTAAACCGGGTTGCACCTTTGTCATGTAGAGACGTTGCATGCAACGTCTCTACAATGGTGTCGAAAATCCTAATCGATGTGTCTACTGCTATAAAATTAGCAATTTTAATCGTTTACCACAATAAAACTTATGTATAGGTCATGAACCGAGGCATTCCCTTATCGAACGTGGCATTTGAAAGTAAGCTGTTCGGCATTTAAACCTTAATATCAATAATGGCGCAATCCTTGTAGTGCGTTTAGCGAAGCCATGCCGCAGGCTTTGCATCTTGCTCGCTACTAATACCCAATTTAAATGCATTACAGCTTATCTCTACTTCCCCAGCTCCCAGACGTAGCATGCTACGTCTCTACATTGCTTCCCACGTTCCCTGTTCTCTGTTCCCTTTTTCTTTATTTTTGAGGACGAAACTGTTGTTCAACAAGTTGTACCATAGTTTTTCTGGGAAAGAATCTCGGCAGATTAACGATAAAATTATTCTGCCACCGCCCTGGCACAACCGTACAATCATCAGCGTCTAGAGCCTGGAGAATTTCCTGAACCACTACCTCCGGGGAATCGGTTTGTTGCTGTTTTAAACTATCAGGAGCATATTCGGCAAAATTCGCTGTGGTGAAAAAGTTCGTTTCCGTTGGTCCAGGACAAGCTGCCATAATTTTAACACCCGTATGCTGATTTTCTGCCCAAAGCGCCTCACTGAAACTAAGCACAAAGGCTTTACTTGCTGAATAGATTGATAGATACGGGAGCGGTTGAAACCCAGAAATTGAGCAGAGGTTAATAATACTTCCAGAACCTCGTTGTTGCATCTGCGGGAGAAAGTGATGAGTCAAGTCTACCAACGCCAGGACATTAAGCTGAATCATCTCTAGCTGTTTACGCCGAGCAGTCTGACTAAAGGCACCGTAGTCGCCAAACCCAGCATTATTAATCAGTAAATCAATGGAAATATTTTTCTGATTGACTATTTCAAAGACGTGTGGGACGGCATCAGGTGCGGTAAGATCTTGGGGAATAACCTCAACTTGAATCCCGTATGTGGCTTGTAAATCTTGGGCAAGTTGCTGTAGTTTGTCTTGGGAACGAGCGACAAGAACTAAATCGGTTGACTGTTTAGCGAGTTCCTGAGCAAATGCAGCCCCCAGCCCTGCCGACGCTCCAGTAATTAAAGCAGTGGACATTAATGTTCTATTATTTTTAGAGATGTTTAGGTTGCCATTATTAACCTAATGTCTAGTTTAACGCATTGCCCCTAAAATGGTGTATTAAAGAAGGAACTCAGCCTCAAGGAATAGTTTACAATTTATTGTGGTTGATTAAACAAATAAGGTCTATAATTTATAGTCGTACAAAAATATCGACGTTTATTTTAATTGAGAATGTCCCGATTGAACAAAAGATTTTCAGTTTTGCTCGTCATAGTGCTGACGGTGATTTTTACTGTAGCCTGGGGAATTTACCGTCCAGTGACTGGAGACAATCAAACTGAGATTCTTTGGGATAGGTGGGGCGTACCGCATATTTACGGTAATAATACAGAGAATCTATTCCAGGCGTTTGGTTGGGCGCAAGCGGCAAGTCATGGCAATCTTATTCTAAGGTTATATGGACAGGCACGGGGTAAGGCAGCCGAGTATTGGGGGCAAGATTATTTGGACTCGGATAAGTATGTCCGCACTATGGGCATTCCCGCCAGGGCGCAGGAATGGTACGAAGCGCAAGATCTGACGATGCGGCGTTATCTGGATAGCTTTGCGGCGGGGATTAATCGGTATGCTGCCGAACATGATGACCAAATTGACGATAAGGTCAAGGTGGTGTTGCCTGTGGATGGGGTTGATGTGTTGGCACATTTACAGCGGGTAACTCATTTTAATTTTGTGGTGAATCCCCAGCGTTTAGAATCGTTGCAATCGGGAGGGTCTCAAGCGGGTTCTAATGGATGGGCGATCGCACCGTCTCATTCGGCGAGTGGGAATGCGATGCTACTGGCGAATCCACACTTACCCTGGTCGAATTTTTACCTCTGGTACGAAGCCCAGTTAACCGCCCCAGGGATTGATGCGTATGGGGCGGCGTTGGTGGGAATGCCGATGTTATCCATTGGGTTTAATGATCAGTTGGGTTGGACAGCCACAGTAAACACTCATCGGGGTTGGACGGCTTATGAACTCACGCTGGCGGATGGGGGGTATGAGTTTGATGGGCAAGTTCGCCCCTTTGCAACCGAAACCCAAACTCTAAAGGTAAAGCAGGAAAATGGGACATTAGCGGAACAGGAATTGGTGATTCGGCGGTCGATTCATGGTTTTGTGGTTTCGCAGCAGGAGGGGAATGCGATCGCGTTGCGGGTGGTGGGGTTAGACCAACCTCAGTTAATGGCACAGTTGTGGGATATGGTGCGATCGCGTAATCGCCAAGAGTTTGAGACAGCCGTCGCCCGTTTGCAACTGCCCATGTTCACGATCCTCTATGCTGACCGAGACGGGCATATTTTGCATATATTTAATGGTCAAGTGCCAGTGCGTTCTCAGGGAGATTGGCAGTATTGGCAGGGTGTGGTTCCTGGCGATACCTCTGAAACCTTATGGACAAAGTATCATCCCTATCAAGATTTACCTCGCATCCTTGACCCAGAAACGGGTTGGTTACAAAATGCCAATGATCCACCTTGGACGACTACATTCCCCCAAGCGATTAACCCTGATGATTATCCGCCCTACATGGCACCCCAATCTATGAATTTCCGCGCCCAGCGATCGGCAAAAATGTTGATCAGGGAGAATCCAATTAGTTTTGAGGAGATGATTGCCCGAAAATTCTCCTCGCGTCTAGAATTGGCAGATCGGATACTCGATGACTTAATTGCTGCAACACGACAGTCGGGGGACGAGTTAGCCAATGAAGCCGCGAATGTGTTAGCCAACTGGGATCGACAGGCAAATGCAGACAGTCGAGGGACGGTTTTGTTTGCCACTTGGGTACAGTTAATGCCGAATACGAATCAGTTTGCTACAGGTTGGAATCCTCAATCGCCTCTGACTACCCCTGATAGTTTGGCAGATCCGGTGGCGGCGGTGGAGGTTTTAGCAGAAGCCGCCGCTAGGGTTAAATCAGGGTATGGCAGGTTAGATATCCCTTGGGGTGAGAGGGCACGATTAAAGTATGGGGATGTGGATTTACCGGGAAGTGGCGCGTCTGGGCAGTTGGGCAGTTTCCAGGTGATTAATTTTGCACCGATGAATGAGACAGGGTTGCAATCAGTAGCTGGGGATAGTTATATTGCCGCGATCGAGTTTTCTGATCCAGTTAAGGCAAGGGTACTCACCGTTTATGGCAATGCCACACAACCGGGTTCTAGGCATATTGGGGATCAGTTACCTTTATATGCCCGCAAAGAATTGCGATCGGTTTGGCGGACTCGTCAGGATATCGAGGCAAATTTGGAATCGCGGACGGTGTTTTGAAAGAAAAAACTTCGATCATTTAGGGATAATAGCTGGAATCGACGATTAAAGGTTGATAAAGTCCTAGAAATAAGCCTTGATACGATAAAAACCAATCCACTTATTGAACTGATACAGTAGAGGTTAGGGGGTGGAGTTATATAAACAACCCTCAAACCCTTACATAAGACATAAGACGTAGCTTGCTTTCTCGCGACAGTGAGTATGACGAATGACGAATGACGAATGACAAATGACAAATGACAATCTCCACCGTTAACTTTAATTGTCCCCACCTACTGAAGTATTCAACCGGACATAAGGAGAAACCGAAAAATGGATCAAATTTTGCCGAAACTGCTGTGGATGAATACAGCGATCGCGTTTTGGGTAGTGTGGGCTGGAACTGTTACGGCACAAGAGGTTGAGGTGCAAGGGTGTGGGGGTGCGGGGGAGTTTTGTGTTTTAGGGGAAACCTTAGAGAGTCCAGAAACAATAGGGAATGAGTCGAGTGATCCGACTGAGAATCGTTTAGACCCAATTAATCAGTACGGGAATAATAATAGCTTAGGTCAAGTGACGAATGTTTCCCAGTTGCGGGATGTACAGCCCAGTGATTGGGCATATACTGCCTTGCGATCGCTCATTGAACGATATGGCATACTCACAGGGTATCCTGATCGTACATTCCGAGGCAATCGGTCAATGACTCGCTACGAATTTGCCGCCGGATTACGTCAGGCTTTAGATCAAATCCAATCCTTAATTGCCAGGGGGCGCGATGTTCCTCCCGCAGACTTAGCCACACTAGAACAGTTAACCAATGAATTTGTTTTAGAACTCTCCCTGCTACGGGGTGATGTAGACGCCTTAACCGCCCGAACTCGAGAACTAGAACTGACCCAATTTTCGACAACAACTCAACTGGATGGAGAAGTGATTATTGGCGCGGCGGGGATTGTTTCTGAGGATGATACTGTTACCACATTAGGACATCGTACCCGCTTAAATTTAGACACGAGTTTCACGGGTGAAGATTTACTGCGAACTCGACTACAAGCGGAAGGATTAGGGCGTCTGGAACGTCGCACAGGTACACCGGAAGGGGAACTATCTTTTACTGGGGCTAGCGATAGTGACTTAGAGATTGATGCTTTATTGTACCGTTTCCCGATCGGGAATCAGACGCAAGTGGTTATCGCGGCAAATGCTGGGGCGGCGGATGACTTTACGGATACAATTAACCCTTACCTGGATGGGGATGGCGCGAGTGGGGCGGTATCTCGCTTTGCTACTCGTGCGCCGATTTATTATTTAGTTAGTGGGGCGGGTGTCGGGGTAAGACACGCCGTAAATGATCAGTTAGAAGTTAGCTTAGGCTATTTAGCTGGGAATGGCGGAAATCCGGAACCCGGTAACGGCTTATTTGATGGGGCTTATGGCGCATTAGCCCAAGTCAAATTTGAGATTCGCGATCGCGCCACGATTGGCTTGACCTATGTTAATGCGTATAACCAAGACTGGCAAGTTGGTAGTCAAGACACTAATTTAGTCAATCAATTAGATTTGCCCGTCGTTACCAATTCCGTTAACCTCGCCGCTTCCGTACAACTTAATCCCCGATTTGTGGTTGGAGGATGGGCGGGTTATACCAAAGCCAATGTTATTGATGAAGGGGATGCTAATTTGTGGTATTGGGCGCTAACATTAGCCTTACCCGATTTCGGCAAAACTGGCAATCTAGGCGGATTTATTATCGGGATGGAACCCAAAGTTACCGGGAGCGATGGTTTGAAGAATTTAGGCATTGATGATCCGAGTACCTCCCTACATCTAGAAGCATTCTACCAGTATAAGTTAACCGATAATATTACAATTACACCAGGGATAATTTGGCTAACTGCACCGGATCATAATAGCGATAACGATGATGTCTTCATTGGCACAATACGAACCACATTGCGATTTTAAAGTGGCGGGATCGTAGGATCGTAGGGTGGGTTAGGCGGAATTTAATTCAGGCAATAATTATTTAATCAACTATCCGCCGTAACCCACCGATATTCAGGTGGGAATTGCAAGCCATTGAATAAAGGGCGGGGTAACTCACCGATATTCAGGTGAGAATTGCAAGCCATTGAATAAAGGGCGGGTTTTGTTGTTCAGTTATCGGTAACCAGCCCAATTGAGTCCCTAAACCCGCCCCTACAATGGGTTAATAAATTCTGAATTCGAGTTTTTTTACCTGCTGGTTTAAAATTGATTACCAATATTACGGGAAAAGGGTAGAGTTCCGCCGCCAGAGAATCCATGGCTGACTTAGGCGATCGCACTCTCTCTTGCTACCCCGCTGCATCTGTAGCCAAAGGGGTTTACAGGCTTTTGATTAAAGGCGCGATCGCACTAACCTGTATAACTCGTAGCCCCTGATCAGGTGGAAGGATTTGTACAATACAATTTAAGATTGCTATAGTAAATACTTATCTATACTAACTATTCTATGCGTTTATCCACGATCAAAACCCTCCCGTTAGCCACCAGCTTTACAACTATCGCTCTAGTTACCCTGCTATGTCTCAGCAATTCCGTGCAAGCCGCCAAGGATCAAGATGTAGAAAAGCTTTTAGATGAAGGAGAATGTCCGACTTGTAATCTGCGGGGAGTGCGTTTGAGGAAGCGGAATCTCAGGGGGTTCAATATTGAAGGTGCTAACTTAGTTGAAGCCGATTTAAGAGAAGCTGACTTACGGGAAGCCCGACTTTCTGGGGCAAATTTAGAGGATGCAGATCTCCGGAATGCTCGACTCGCTAACGCTAATTTATTTCGGTCTAAACTTCTTAAAGTTAATCTACAAGAGGCGAATTTAGAAGACGCTAATCTCCAGAATGCTAACTTACAATTTGCCGATTTGCGGAAAGCAAACCTGATGAATGCTTCATTACAGAATGCTAATCTGACTCGTAGCAATTTACAGGAAACCGATTTAAGACAGGCTAAATTAGCTAATGCATCTCTAGAAGGAGCCAATCTCGGTGACGCTAATTTAGAAGGAACCTCATTAAGAGGGGTAAACCTCAAAGGCGCTAACTTAGAAAATGCCAAGTTATTTCGCACCGATTTAAGGGGAACCCAATTTAATAGTCAAACGGTTTTGAATGACAAATGGTTATTTGTTTGGGAGTTGGTTAATCAAGGAATTGCCGGACAAGCGTTAGCAGGGGCGGATTTGTCAGGTGCGAATTTAGAAGGGTTGAATTTGGAAAACGCAAATTTAGAAAATGCGAATTTAGCTGAAGCGTATTTATTTATTGTCAACTTACGAGGCGCTAATCTGCAAGGTACTCAGTTGACTAATACGGAATTGCGCTATGCTGACCTGAGTAATGCCGATTTAACCAATGCCAACTTAAGGAATGCCGAACTCGGAAATGTTAATTTAGCTGGGGCTAATCTAGAAAATGCTAATCTGAGAACTGCAAAAATTAATGAAGAGACGACCCTTGACTCCAAATGGCGTTTGGTTTGGGAAATTGTGAATCAAGGGGCTGAGGAACGTGAACTACGGGGTGCTAATTTATTTAATGCTAATTTAAACGGAGCAAATTTCCGCAATGTGAATCTGAGTGGTGCAAGCCTGTACAATTCTGACCTTCAAAACACGAACTTTGAGGAAGCAACCTTGTTTCAAGCCGATTTGAGTAATGCTAATTTAGCGGGGGCGAATTTGCAGAAGGCAAATCTACAAGAGGCGAATCTCAGGGGGGCTAATCTAGAGGGGGCTAATCTTAACCAAGCGAATCTCTGTAACGCCATTCTGCCCGATGGGACACAACAATCTTGTGAATAAGTGAGGGGCGAGTTGATATAGCGTTTTCATTTGGGTCGTGAACACAGGAACCTGATAAAAAGGCAATGGGCAATGGGCAATAGGCAATAGGGGAAAGAGATACGGAGTTTTTAAGTAATCTAAGAAAAGTCCTCCTAGGTTTACAACTCATTTACAAATGCTATATACATTGGTGTCAACTTAAGCTGAAAAGCAGGGGAAGCAATGTAGAGACGTGCCATGGCGCGTCTGGGAGCTGGGGAAGTAGAAATACTTTCGTTATCAAGTTCGATCTTCTTTTTACCGTTCATTCACCCATTGGACATCCCCTAACGCTTCATAGTGGGCTAGGGCTTGATTGTACCATTTCCTAGCCTTTTCTATTTCCCCCAATGCGGTGTAAAATTCGCTTAAGTCTTCTGCAACGAGGGCGGGAATATCGGTATCTTGGCTAGCCGCGAGTTCAAGGGCTTTCTGATAGTTTTGTAGGGCAAGCTGAGATAATCCCACTTGTCGATAGAGTTTACCCAGTTGGTGATAAATAGCGGCGGTTGGGTTTCCTTGACTGACTAAATCGTCTAGGGTTTCAATGGCGTTTTGTTTCAAGTCGTGGCTAAGGTAAAGGTTGACCAAGGATAGGGCTTTGGCTTCCGGGTTGAGTTGATTATTGGCGAGAATTTGGGAGGCGGCTGTCTTGATTTGGGCTTGGGTTTGGCTATCCAGGATTCTGAAACCAAGTTCAGGTATATTTTCCTCAAACGAACCGCGATCGCGAGTTTCTACTGTCCATAAATAATACACGCCCGGTGTTAGGGGGGTTTCACCCGAATACGTTATTTCGGTGTCATTGACGTGAGTTTGCCAATCTACATCCTCACCCCTAACACGTACCTTGTAGCGGGTGGCGTTGGCTACAGGATGCCAACGAAATGTCGGTTTATTATTGAGTAGAGTGGTGCGACGGGGACTGATCAGGTAGGGGATAGCAGGATTATTCCAAGCAACGGACTAGCAAATTTTTTGACTCTGAGGAGAAAGTAGAATTATAATGAACCTAAAGGGCTGAAACCTAATCTCCATCTGTAAGTAGTCGGACAAAGGTTTTCGGCACTGTGTATTTTTTGTAAACATCGCTCAAATCCTTGGGCGTCAAAGTTTACAATAGTTTTTATGTATTGACATACAGCGTTTTCTATGCTGGTGAGGTACATTGAGAATAAGACTTTTGCGCTCACAGAGGCTAACATCGTTTTGTTACGGTACCTCACTAGACTGAGAAATGCTGTAGTACCGCTTATTTATGTCCGACTACTTAAAATCTTTACGAAACCAGTTTAGTAATTCACCTATAGAGGAAAAACAGGCATGAATGTTCAAGATATAAAAGGGAAAACTATTGCTTTTGCTGGTTCAGGTGGTCTTGATAGTTGCACCATAACACGTTGGCTTACAGATAAAGGTGTACGTGTTGTGTGTTTTACAGCCGACCTAGGACAACCTGATGAAAAAGATTTGGAAGTTATTCGCTGTCGAATGCTTAGTTGCGGAGCAGATGATTTTGTTTTGTTATCCGCCCAGGAATTATTGGCAGAATTTGGTCTTTATGTAATACAATCTCAAGCTCGCTATGAAGGAAGCTACTGGAACACCACCGGAATTGCTAGATGTGTACTCGTGAAAGCCCTTATTTCAGAAATGCGAAAAAGAGGATTGTCTATCCTTAGCCATGGAGCAACAGGACGTGGTAACGATCAAGTTCGTTTTCAGATTATAACTAATATGCTTGCTCCTGATTTTGAAGTGTATGCTCCTTGGCGTGACGAAGCCTTTCTAAAGCGTTTTCGTGGTCGTAGCGAAATGATCGATTTCTGTAAAGAACGGAAGCTCCCCATAACTGCCACAAAGGAGGAACCTTACTCAACAGATGCAAATTTGCTTGGTCTAACTCACGAAGCAGGATTACTTGAATCACTTACGACTCCTGCCAATGTTGTTAAACCTGTTATGGGTTGCCATCCGTTAGATGCTTCAGAGAAACCGGAAGAATTTGTTGTACGCTTCGAGCATGGACGTCCACTTATAATCAATGGTCAGCCTGTTACCTTACTTGATGCAATTCTTCAGGCAAATGTAATTGGTGGACGGCATGGAATAGGGATCGCTACTCATGTGATTGAAAATCGCTTCGTAGGAGTCAAATCACGCGGTATTTATGAAAGTCCCGGTATGGAACTACTTGGCACCTGTTATGAAATGTTGCTCCAATTAATTTTGGATCGGCGTGCTCGCGAGTTCTTTGATCAGCTATCCAAATTAATTGGTAGACAAACTTATCAAGGTTATTGGTTTGATTTAACTACCCAGATGGCACTTCAAGCTGTTCAACACATAGCTGAACTGGCTACAGGAACAATAGGTGTGTCTCTTTATAAAGGAAATATCTCTTTTCTATCCGCTAACCATGTATCTCATTCCTTATATTCTCAAGAAAATTCTTCTCTTGAAGCTGTTGGAAATTACAATCATGCTGATTCAGAAGGACTACTACGTGTACTTGGTGTAAATGCACGAGCAATGGGGTATAATGGTCAAATAAAAGGATGAATTATTTATTTTTATCCAATTAAATTATTAAGCAAAATTAATTTTATGAAATGTTAGTGAAATATAATTTATTATGCCACATATTGTTTCAATTAAAGTGGAAAATGTGATGCATATGCAAGAAACAGAGTGCTTGTCTATGTTAAAAACTATTAATGATTCAGGTTTTTTAATAATTGAGTGCCAAGATATTTATAAAAATAGGGAAAGTTTATTGTATTTGTCTAATTTTTTTGGAAAAATAGTATACCATGATCATTCTTGCAATGACGGTGTAGTACCTATTATGCCAATTTTTAATAATCCTCAATATGTCAATACAACTAATCAAACACTATCATTACATACTGATGGTTCATTTGAAACAAATCCACCAAAAGTAATAGCTATGCAGTGCGAAATTGCAGCTAATCGCGGTGGCTTAACTCAGTTGATTAATGCTAAACTCATATATGAATATTTATATCAGATAGCTCCTAATGATATTTTAATGTTATTTCAACCTGATGTTTTTACGGTAACAAGAAATAAAAAAACTGCTACAAGAGCTGTCTTTGAGTATAAAAATGGTCGAGTACAAATGGCTTTCCGGTCAGACCATGCTGCACGAATTTTAGTAAAACCTCAAGCTGTTAAGTTATTTAATTTAATTAAAGATTTTATTTCTAATCCTCAACATCAAACTATTTTAAAACTTAAGCGCAATCAAATACTAATTCTTGACAACACAAAAGTTTTACATGGTAGAACTAGCTTCAAAAGAACTGAAAAAAGAAAAATAAACCGGATTTGGTTTAATGGTAAATCTAATTATTCTTCTTATTTAAGATTAGGATTCCTACCTTAAATAAAAAATAATTGATTTTATAAAATATTTTTAAATAGGGAGTTCTAGTTCCTCATTAATAGCTCCTAAACTTAATAGGGTAGCTTTCTGAGATTCAGTTAAACCTTTAATTCCAGTGATATTCATTCTCTCATAGGGGCGTTCGGATCGGAGAGTTTTGATGCACTCACCTCTGTTAATATCGAAAATTTTAATAGTTCCATCTTGGCTCCCACTGCCTAGAAGTTTACCAGTGGGACTAAATGCGACGGAGAGTACTGCATCAGCATGTTCCAGCCAAGTATTTAGACACCGACCACTCTGGATGCTCCATAACTTTATTGTGTTATCGTTACTACCGCTAGCCAAAATTTGATTATCAGGACAGAATGCTACAGATTGTACCCAATTTGTGTGTCCAGATAAAGTATTCAGACATTGACCAGTTCTCAGATCCCACACCTTCAAGGTATAGTCATCGCTGCCACTAACGAGGATATGCTTATCAGAACTGAAGGTCACTGATCGTATTCTGCTAGTGTGTTCTTGTAGAATATTTAGACATTGACCAGTTCGGACATCCCAGAGCCTTACGGTTTGATCTTCGCTACCACTAGCCAAAGTTTGACCATCTGCACTGAAAGCTACTGGTCGCACCCATCCGACGTGACCTACCAAAGTTTTGATACATTGCCCGGTTCGGACATCCCATAGCTTTACGGTTTGATCTTCACTGCCACTAGCCAAAGTTTGACCATCTGCACTGAAGGCAACGGAAAATATCCAACCAGCGTGACCAACCAAAGTTTTGATGCATCGACCAGTTCGGATATCCCAGAGCTTAACCGTTCGGTCAGCGCTACCACTAGCAATAATGTGATTATCAGGACTGCAAGCAACTGACCAAACACAACTAGTGTGTCCTGGTAGAGTATTAAGGCATTGACCAGTTTTAACCTCCCATAATCTTAGTTGATAGTCTTCGCTACCACTGACCATAATCTTACCATCTGGGCTAAAAACAACTGACCAGTTCCAGTTGATGTACCCCTGCAAAGTGTTTAAGCATTGACCAGTATTAACATCCCAGATTTTTACTGTTCTGTCTTCACCACCACTGGCAAGGCGTTGACCGTCAGGACTAAAGGTTACGGAGCGCACGCAGCTAGTGTGTTTGTTCAATGTTTTTAGGCATCGACCATTTTGGATCTGCCAAAGTTTCACAGTTTTGTCAGCTCCACCAGTAGCTAGAGTTTGACTATTAGGACTGAATATAACTGAAGTTACCTCATTAGTGTGTCCTATAAATGTGTTGAGGCATTGACCATTTTGGACATCCCAAATCTTTACGGTTTGGTCATGACTGCTAGTAGCAATAATTTTACCATCTGGACTGAAAACAACAGTATTGACCCAATCTTTGTGTCCCTTTAAACTTTTGAAATATTGACCAGTCTTAACATCCCATAGTTTCACAGTATGATCTTCACAGCTAATGGCAAGGATTTGACCAGTAGGGTTAAAAGTGACTGACCAGACCCGGCTTTGTTGCTGCAAAGTGTTCAAGCATTGACCAGTATTAACATCCCATATTTTTACTGTTTTATCTTCACTACCACTGACCATAATTTTATCTTTAGGACTAAAGGCTACAGATCGAACGCGGTTGTTATGTCCCTTAAACGTTTTCAGGCATTGACCGTTTTTGATATCCCAAAGCTTTACAGTTTGGTCTGAACTCCCACTAGCTAGGATATTGTCATCTAAACAGAAAGCAACTGACCAAATCCAGTTAGTATGTCCCTGGCAGGTTGATATTTTATAACCCTGATCATCTGCAATTTGCCACAGGCTAATTTCACCAGTAGCATCACCTGTAGCCAATAATTTTCCATCCGGACTAAATTTTACTGATAAAATACTACCTATGGTTTGAGTAAAAATAGAATGTGCAAACTCCGAATAAGCAAAATTTACATCGTGCAGATTTACTCCCTGTAAGTATGCTTGCCAAATAGTCATAAAAGAAAAATTATAACCTTTCAAATCTGTCTTTATTTGACACAGTATATTCAATATATTACCTCCAATATACCCAGGCTCCAAAGGATTTTTCTGGCGTGATTTATCTGAAATCTGAATCAGAGCATCTTCAACATAGCTTTGGTTTTTAAAAATATTCAGTAACTTATCCTTAATGGGTTTAATAATAAGACGAACTTGGGCTTCCCTCACGTTATCTTTTGCAGTAGCTTTGAGTAAAGCATGACTGTTCAAGAGTTCAATTTCTCCAGTTACAATCTCTTGGGAAATCTGCTTGATTAATTTTCTATATGTGTACTCAACTAGTACAGGTTGCAGCGCAAAACCTTTGATACTTCTTATAATAGGTAATCGCCGTTGTAGAGACTGTATAGTTTCTGTTACTTTTTCTTTTGCTATTGATGACAAAAGATCATCTTGGAGCTGGAAAACTGAAACAAGTTCACGATTAATTGCCAACCAATAAAATACCTGTTTTTCCAAGCATGAAAGCCGTTCAAAATGCCAATCGAGTAATTCATATATATCACTAAAAACTTGCTTTCCTAAGCTTATAAAGCCTGCAATATTTCCTCTAAATACATCATAAATGTGTTTAGCTACGATCTCTAGAATAAGAGGATTGCCATCATAAAAATTGATAATTTCTTTCCATTCATCATCGGAACTTGCAAAACAATCAATTTCTGTAAAAATCTTTTGTCCTTCTAGTTCATTTAACCCTTTTAATAGTAATGAACGAATAGGTCTTGTTTTACCTTCTAGTAAAGCAATTTCTTTCGGCTTTTCTCGGCTTGTCAATAATAAACAGCTATTATGATAAATTTTACCAACTTGCCTAAATAGCTTACCATAATCTTCATATCCCTTTTGGCATTGCCCAGCACTGTCGCCACCCTGCAGAATTGCTTCAACATTATCTAAAACAATTAAACAACGGTGCGAGCGCAAATAGTGTAGTAACCGTGATATTTGGAAGTCTATATTGTTCGGAAAATCAGTTTCCTGTTGATTAGACAGAAACTTGATTAAATCAGTCAAGATGTCTGTGATTGGTGGAGCATTGAAAAGTGACCGCCAAATGATGTACTCAAAATCATCCTGAATCTGTTTTACTAGCTTTACTGAAAAACTAGTTTTGCCAATCCCTCGCATACCTAATATTGCCACCAGTCGGCAGCGCTCACTGACAATCCATTGCTTTAGAGTGACGAACTCTTCCGTGCGTCCAAAGAAAATTAATACATCGGGTGCTTCTCCTAAATCGTGGTAAGAGCTTGCAATTGCTTCATGATCTACCAAAGAGTCACTGGTTTGCCATCTTATTTTTTCTGCGTTGGGTGTTTCTAATACTCCCACATTATTCAAGTTGGTAAGAGTGTGCTTACTCACCCAATTAGGTTTGTACTTGGCACATAGAGTAATCAATGTAGGACGCAACGAGTACTTTTCACCGGGTTCATTTCTCAAGCCAAAGGCTCGACAGATATTTTTAACATGTGTTCTGACAGTTGCTGGTTCAATTTTCAAAGATACAGAAATTTCATTATCCTTCTGACCTTGTGCTAACAACCGCAGTATCTTCCGCTGTGAAGGTGTAAGGTTATCAAATATTTCATCAAACCTCTGTTGTTCCATAATATCCAAGGCTACTACTCGGCTAGGTGTATACACATTAGTGTACAAGTTCTGGTGTAACCATTCTATATGTGCATTTTTGTACACACAGTAGATCTTTACACACAAGATAACTACCTTAACGAAGTTAGTGCAAATATGAAATTGCTCTAGGGATTCGGAGCATAATGTTTTACCAACAACTTGTTATGACCATCATATTGAAAAGCCTTGAGCTTGAAACCATTGCAGTAGATAAACACTTCCAAAAAAGAGATGCGAATTGCATTCTCATGTGTCGTCCCGATTACTTTGACGTGGACTACATTATCAATCCCTGGATGGAAGGCAACCTGCACCAAACCCAACGCGATCGCGTCTTCCAACAATGGCAAAAACTGTATCACAGTATCCACTCATACGCCACCGTAGAACTCATCCCACCCCAACCCGGTTTACCGGATTTCGTCTTTACCGCCAACGCCGGGGTTATCCGTGGAGATAAAGCCATTGTCAGTCGCTTCCGTCATCCACAACGCCAGGGGGAAGAACCCTTCTTTAAGGCTTACTTCCAACAGCAAGGCTTTACTGTCTATGAACTCCCACCCAACCTACCCTTTGAAGGTGCAGGAGACGCCCTGCTTGACCGAGGAGAAGCCTTACTCTGGGCGGGATACGGCTTCCGGTCTACACTCGATTCCCATGGTTACTTAGCCTCCTGGCTAGATATTGAGGTTGTCTCCCTACGCCTGATTAATCCGAAATTTTATCACCTGGATACCTGCTTTTGTCCGTTAACGGGTGGCTATCTCCTCTATAATCCCCGCGCCTTCGATAACCATTCCAACCGCCTGATTGAACAGCGCATCCCCAAAACGCGGCGGATTCCGATATCAGCCGTCGATGCTGAGAATTTTGCCTGTAATGCGGTGAATATCGACAATTTGATTATCTTGCACCAAGCCAGTAACGAACTCAAACATCGCTTAACCACCATCGGTTTCCAAGTCATTGAAACCCCGCTTTCAGAATTTCTCAAATCCGGGGGAACCGCCAAATGTTTAACCCTGCGCCTAACTGAACCCATCGCCAATTTTAATGGTTCACGGAAAGTCTAGAACCCTGAGTCTGGGCGGGTTTAGCTACACCACCTATCGTGGCAAAGGTGCGTTAGGCTGCGCTAACACACCCGACACATAAACAACAAAGATCACTAATTCCATCCTCACACTCATCACAGAAGAATCATGACTCAATTACTTCATTGTCCCCAATTGTCCCTCTGTTCCTATACCGAAGAAGCCCATGTCGCATCCGTCACCCAAGCCGGAGTCGCCCCAGACCACTTTTACGGTACAACCATTTACCCCACAGATGTCTTTATCGCCGGGGAATGGTTACGAGTAAAAAACCAGCGCATGGATGCCGCGATCGCACTCAATTATACCCCCACCCTATCCGCTGAGTGCAAACTGTTGCGGGATTTGGAGGTTGGCGATTTGGTGGTTGTTGGAGAAGAGGGGATTCGCATCCCGGATAAAACCACAGCCAACCCACCTGATCGCGAATTTAGTTTCATGTCCTCCGGCGTCTCCAGTGAACGCCAAGTCCGTTTAATTGTAGAACGTCTTGCTAATGATTTACTCACCTACCGGGAAAGCGGCTGGAAAGTCGTCATTACCGCAGGTCCAGTGGTTATTCATACAGGCGGGGGTGACGCCTTAGCCACGTTGATTCGCCAAGGATACGTACAAGCCTTACTCGGTGGAAACGCGATCGCGGTTCATGATATCGAACAAGCCTTGTTTGGTACATCCCTAGGGGTAGATATGCAACAAGGAATTAACGTTCGCGGTGGACATCGACACCACCTGCAAGCCATTAATTGTATCCGACGATGTGGCACTATTGAACGGGCTGTCGATCAAGGTATCCTCAATCATGGCGTCATGTACGAATGCGTCAAACAGGGGATACCTTTTGCCTTAGCAGGTTCCATTCGCGATGATGGACCCCTACCCGACACCATCACCGATACCGTTGTCGCCCAACAGGAATACGCCCGTTTGTTGCATGGTGCGGACATGATTCTGATGCTATCCTCCATGCTACATTCCATTGGCGTCGGCAACATGACCCCCGCAGGCGTGCAAATCGTCTGTGTAGACATCAATCCCGCCGTTGTCACCAAATTATGCGATCGCGGTTCGGTTGAGTCTCTGGGTGTGGTTACTGATGTGGGCTTGTTTCTCAACTTATTAGTACAGCAATTAACCCAACAAACCGTTCCCAAACTAACTCAAATCAGCGGCTAACAAACCCCGCAATTGTAGGGGCGCACTGACGTGCGCCCGATTCAATGGTCACATCTAATCCACCATTTTAGCCATTGAATATCGGGCGTCCCGATCAAGTTAGACAATTCTCCTGTTCATTTTTCTAATTTTTGCCCACCTCAAAGTAATGGGGAATTGATTTTCATTGAATATCGGGCGACCCGATTAAGTTAGGCACTTCTCCTGTTCATTATTGCAGCGGGTCGCCCCTACAATTCCTTTATATTATGTATATTATGTCCTAACGATTACCCATAATTAGGACAGACGCTCCAGACGTTCTAGACACGGATAAATTTTTATTAGGGGTGTTTGACCGGACATGATATTACCTCGATCTTCAATATGCCATAACAATTTTTTGCCAATAACCAATGAACAATCAACTACACCGACGACATAAAATTCATAGATTACAGCCGAACTTAGTCCAGTGGCGTCGGCACATTCATCAACATCCAGAACTCGCTTTCCAAGAACACCAAACCGCTAACTTTATCAGCCAAAAATTAACGGAATGGGGCATTACCCATCAAACAGGCATCGCCAAAACCGGAATTATCGCCCAAATCGAAGGGACAAAACCCAGTGTCAATCCCCAAAATTTAGCCATTCGCGCTGATATGGATGCCCTACCTATTCTCGAAGACAACTCAGTTCCTTATCAATCGCAACACCACGGCATTATGCACGCTTGCGGTCATGATGGGCATACAGCTATTTTATTAGGAACTGCCTATTATCTTGCTCACCATCGAGAATATTTTGCTGGAACAATCAAACTGATATTCCAACCCGCAGAAGAGGGATTAGGCGGTGCCAAAGCCATGATTGAAGCTGGAGTTCTGGAGAATGTCGCCGCCATTATTGGGCTGCACCTCTGGAATAATTTACCTCTGGGTACAGTAGGAGTGCGCCACGGTGCATTAATGGCAGCATCTGAAGCATTTTTCTGCCAAATTTTGGGCAAGGGTGGACATGGTGGGATGCCCCATCAAACCGTAGATGCTGTCGTCGTTGGGGCGCATATTATCCAAGCCTTACAAACGATTATTTCTCGCAATATCGACCCCTTAGACGCCGCCGTAATTACAGTGGGTGAACTGCACGCTGGGACAAAACAAAATGTTGTCGCGGCTACTGCCAAACTCAGCGGCACAGTACGCTATTTTAACCCAGCCTTGACCCAATTTATTCCTCAACGAATTGAGCAAATTATAGCGGGTATTTGCCAGATTCACGGGGCAGATTACAAACTGGATTATCAGCAAATTTCTCCTCCCTTAGTCAACGATGAGACAATCACTAACTTACTGCATTCCGTTGCCGAGTCTGTGGTCAAAACACCCACGGATGTTACCTCAGACTGCCAAACGTTAGCCAGTGAAGATATGGCATACTTTCTCCAGAAAATACCTGGCTGTTTTTTCTTCGTTGGTTCCGCTAATTCAAAGAAAGGATTGAACGCCCCTCACCACCATCCCCAATTTGATTTTGATGAAACGGCGTTGGCAATCGGAGTTGAAGTTTTTGTCAGGTTTGTCGAAGCGTTTTGTGGGTGAGTTCGCCCCAACTCAATTTCAGTGGCAAAGGTGCGTTACGCTTCGCTAACACACCCTACACATAAAGGCTTTGCGTAAATCTTATGTTTGTGTGGTTCCGCGATTTCAATCGTCATGGCAAAAGGGACTTCCTGTCATCGGATTTGGTATTAGTCAGGGTTAATGATAGGGAGTACATCAAAGGGGCAATCACCGCACAGCCAGCAGGGTAATATCGTCAAATTGATCGGCTTCTCCGGTATGATAAATTACAGTTGTGGTAATTTTACTCAGCAACGTTGTGGCAGAAGCCGCCGTTGTTTCCACTATCGACAGCAATTGTTCCATGGTGAAAGTTCCACAGTGAAGAATTGGCTGACCAAACGATTAATAAAGTATAGCGCTTCCCAAGTGCTGATAGTACACCCCTATAAGGGGCGCAAGATTTGCATTGGTATCAACTTAAGTTCAATTATCGGTGGGGAGGGCGGGTTTTGTTGTTCAATTATCGGTAGGTATCAAAATTAAACGCCTAAACCCGCCCCTACATGCTTATGACTTTATTTTGTATCGAAAATTTACATATTGCTTATCCGAGTAATCCTGACTATTGGGCGGTGAATGATGTCTCATTTACCCTGAATCCTGGAGAACGATTGGGATTGGTGGGAGAGTCAGGGTGTGGCAAATCCACTCTGGGACGCGCGGCGATGCGGTTATTACCAACAGCAACCAAAATTGAAGGACAAATTAAATTTAAAGGACAGTCTATTTTTGAGTTAAACCCAACTCAACTGCGCCAGTTTCGCGGTGAAGTGGTGGCGCTGGTATTTCAAGATCCGATGACACGCCTTGATCCGTTGATGACGATTGGGGATCATTGTCTAGAAACCTTACAAGCGCATAAACCTGAGTTATCGCGTTCTGAGTGTAAACAAAAGGCAATTGAAACCCTAGAAGCGGTGAAGATTCCCGCGAACCGTTGGTCTCAGTATCCCCATGAATTTAGTGGGGGAATGCGGCAACGAGTCGCGATCGCACTCGCCCTTTTACTCAATCCTAAGATGATTGTCGCGGATGAGCCAACCACAAGTCTAGATGTCACCGTCTCCGCCCAAATCTTACAGGAATTGACGCGACTTTGCCAAGAACGGGAGATGGCGCTGTTGTTAATTTCCCACGACTTAGCCATGGTGGGGGAATACTGCGATCGCGTGGCGGTGATGTATGGGGGTGAACTGGTAGAAATGGGAGCAGTTGGGGATATTTTGTACCAGCCTCAGCATGAGTATACGCGATCGCTCCTGCAAGCGGCGCTGCTGATGCAAACGGTGAATGATGGGGAACAGGGAACGCACAGAGGCGGAGTTGTAGGGGCGGGTTTTACCGATAACGATAGCCAAAAAACCGATAACCTAACTAAACCCGCCCTGATGGAGAAACAGGGGGAGAACAATCAACAGACACCCATTCTCCGAGTGCAACAGTTAAAGCAGTATTTCACCTTAGAACAAAATTTTATTGCCCAATTCTTGTCCCGCGAACCTCAACTGATTAAAGCGGTGGATGAGGTTAGTTTTGACCTGTATCCGGGGCAAGTTTTGGGATTAGTGGGAGAATCAGGATGTGGAAAAAGTACCCTATCGCGCACCATTTTGCAACTGATTCCGCCCACCTCTGGTATTGTCGAATTTCAAGGCATCAATTTAACCCAACTGAACCGGAAATCCCTACGGGATATGCGGCGACACATCCAAATGATTTTTCAAGATCCCTTGGCTTGTCTAAATCCCTTAATGACAGTGGGTGATAGTATTGCCGATCCTTTATTTATCCACCACTTAGCCACAGCAACAGCAGCGAAACATCAGGTGATGGAAATGCTGGAACGGGTGGGATTAACGCCTCCAGACGACTACTACCACCGCTATCCCAGAGACTTATCCGGAGGACAACAGCAACGAGTCGCGATCGCGCGGGCGTTGATTACTCGTCCCCGTTTGATTATCTGTGATGAACCCGTGAGTATGTTAGATGCAAGTGTACAGACACAGGTACTGGAATTAATGCGATCGCTAAAACAGGACTTTGAGTTAACCTATTTATTTATTACCCATGATCTCTGGGTAGCGCGGTTTTTCTGTGACGCGATCGCGGTGATGAATCAAGGTCAGATTGTGGAAATGGCAGACACGGAAGCCTTGTTTACCAATCCCCAGCATCCTTATACCCAAACCCTATTACAAGCCGCTCCATTACTGGCAAAACAGTAACTCAAAAAAACATTTATTTCAATTTCACCGACGCTATTATCGGCAACGGTTACACACCCTATTGGTTAGCCACTCAAGACTTGTATCAACTCTGCCAAACTCACCTGTCTGAGAATGGGGTTTTGGCGGTGAATCTGTTTCAACAAGAACGATTTTATGCTGACCAAGTAAAAACCATTCAAGCCGCATTTGCCCCGGTTTATCTCTGTCCCTTAAATGTAGGTAACACCGTTGTATTAGTGACAAATAGTCCGCCGCTTCAGTTGTCGGAAACCCTGGAACGCATCCAAGGGTTGCAAAATGACCATCAATTTGTCTTCCCCTTGTCAGAAACCGCTGTTCAGGTAAAAATAGGGTCACAGTTGATCGAGTGTATCCCTCAGTTAGACCAAGCTAAAGTGCTTGTAGATATAGCACTACGCATTAAGGTTAGGACAATACAATTGGGTGAAAAGGCAACAGGCAACAGGCAATAGGCAACAGGGGAATGTCCTAACGTATCCCCGTAGGGCTATACTGAACCACCAGCCGATTATTTTGATGATCTATCTTCATTTAATCCCCTATTTGCTCAAGGTGTTAGCACTCGCCCCTGTCCCTGTGGATCAGGTCAATTGTTTCAAGCGTGTATTAGCAGATTAGATGCCAACTGTCAATCGTCAACCGTGGAAACCTCTGAGTCATCATGAGTAATTCTTTAGCCATTGCTACCGTAACCGCCACTCTACAACGAATCGTACAGACGTCGATTCAGAACGATATTAGTGGGGCGACGGTGACCACATTACGACCCAATGAAGTGGGAACAGCGACTCCCCAAGTGGGTGTGAATGTCTTTCTCTACCAGGTTCAGATTAACCATGCGTGGCGTCAACAGGCTGAAGTACAAGCCCGCAGTCGGAGAAACCCAGGTGCTAAGCGATCGCAAACTGCCCTAGACTTACATTACATGATTAGTTTCTACGGCAATGACAACGACTTACAACCGCAACGATTGATGGGTAGTGTAATGGGTGGACTTAACGACTGGCGTACTCTGAAAAAAGAGAGGATTGAGCGGACTCTCCATGATTCTACTTATTCTTATTTATTAGAGTCTGACTTACCGGATCAGATCCAAGAAATCTCCCTGTGGCCCCTCGATTTGTCCCTAGAAGATTTATCCAAAGCCTGGTCAGCTTTTTTTCAAACCACTTACTTGTTATCGGTGGCGTATCGGGCTAGGGTGATTATGCTGGAAGGGCAAGAAGCTGGCAGTAGACCTTTGCCAGTACGCGCTCGTTCCTTAGATGGAATCGTTCCCTTTACTAATCAGCCGAAGATTGAGCGGATCATTTCTCAAGCTGGACGATTGGAACCCATATTAGCTGACAGTACTGTCTTAATTCAAGGAAACCATTTAAAAAGCGATATCACCCAAGTTTGGATTGGGGAAATGGAAGTCACCCCCAGTGAAATTACCGATACCCAAATTGTATTACCCCTGTCCTCTATACCCACTGATTCGTTACAGGCGGGAATGCATAGTCTGCAAGTGGTGCATCGTCTTGCCAAAGTGATGCCACCTACATCGAATAATGGTAATGGGGCGAGTCAGACAAGTGGGAATGGGGGTCAGATGCAAACGGTTAATCAGCCGCAAACCTTTGTTTCTAGTATTCAGTCGAATGTATCTCCGTTGGTGATTCGTCCCACGATTACCAAAACCACGGTATCCAAAAAAGAAGTTGATGATGAAGATTTGCGGTCTGCGGAAATACGGGTACGTTCCAATTTAACCGTAGGTAAAAAGCAGCGCGTTTTGTTAGCCCTGAATGAAATTGATACGAATCAACCAGCGGCTTATTTGTTTGAAGCGTCTCCTCGCCAGACAGATGTAATTTGGGTTTCTTTCCCCGTGGAACGGATGAAAGGAGGACGCTATTTAGTTCGTTTGTTGGTTGATGGTGCAGAAAGTCCGCTGATTGTGGATACTGAACCGGATAGTTCGACATTTAATCAGTATGTGGGTCCGAGAATATCGATTTGAATGGTTGATTGTTCATTGCTTTAGACATTCTAAATTTGTGCTAGTTGGTTATCCTTTATGCCGGAGAAGACGATGAACGAAGATTTTATCAGACAAAAGCTTAATCAAGAGTTGGATTCAATTAGTATTAACAATTTGACTCAATTGGGGAATCAAGCGGTTCAATTGGGGCTAATTGCAGGTCATGGTTATCATAAGGGTAAATATGAAATTCTGCGTCAGGGTGAGGCGTTACTGATGTCGCCTGATGAAGCTCAAACTTATTTGGAAAAGCTGATTCAGGAGGTGACATGAAGCGGCAATAATTAAGCCCTGAACTAAAGTTCTGGCTAAAAGCTTAAACCCGTTAAAACGGGTTCAAATACTTACCCAGTCGTTCCGTTATTTTGTGCTGGGGGGAACTTCAGTTTAATAAATCGTCCTATTCTAATAACCAGGCAAATAGGTTGCCTAACGTGATCTGACCCCACCCTAACCCTCCCCTTTTAAAGGGGAGGGAACCGGGAGGGAACGTTTCCCCCCTTAGCAAGGGGGGATTAAGGGGGGTTATTTTCAAGGTAACGATATTCAAATTTCACACAGAAAGCTTTTCACTCTAAGTTGACACGGATGACCGACGTGCGCCCGATTTAATTCTAAAATCTATTCCACTAATTTAGCTGTATAATTCCATTAGGTAGAATGGTACTGAAATTTTGGCTGGTGGGCAATGCTCATCCTACGGTCTATCTAATTTAACAGATTAGAATTACGCCCAGAAACTAATACAATTAGGGGCTAAAGCCCCTACTACGAACTACGAACTACGAACCAGTATCCGTGATTTCACCGAAGGACTCTACGCCATCCTCAAGGAATTGGGTACTTTCTCGGTCAACAGTTTGTCTAAAAGTGGTGAAAATTAAGGAAACCATCCCTGTATAACCGCTTCTAGGATAAGACTTCTCATGGGCAATCCCGTGCAGCATAGATTAATTCAATCTGACCCTCAATGGCAAGCTTTTTTCCATTACTCAGCCGATCTCTTCTGTATTATTGAACCTGATGGCAGGATTGGACAACTCAACCCCGCTTGGTGCAAGGTTTTGGGGTGGACACCGGAAAAAGTGCGATCGCGCCATTGGATTGAACTTGTCCATCCAGAGGATGTTACCGCCACGCTGACGGCTTTAGCCAAGCAAGAGGTTCCTGTTTCTTTTCGGAACCGTTATCGCCACGACCAAGGGAACTACCACTGGCTAGAGTGGACATGGAACTCTGATGAGGCGGGATATGGGTATGCTGTCGCCAGAGAAATTACTGATTCACTCCCCGGAGACTGTGAATTGGATCGCTTTTTCAATATGTCCATTAATCTCATGGCGATTGCGGGAAGCGATGGGTATTTCAAACGAGTGAATCCCGCCTTTGAAAGGATTCTCGGCTATCCCCTAGCGGAACTTTTAACTCAACCCTTTCTAGAATTGGTTCATCCCGATGATCGCGTCGCCACCTTAACTGAAATAGAAAAACTGGCGACGGGTACAACATCCATTCAATTTGAGAATCGCTATCGCTGTCAAGATGGTTCCTATCGTTGGTTAGCTTGGAATAGCGCCTCATTTCCGGCTAAAGGGTTAATTTATGCGGTGGGATGCGATATTACTGAACAGAAGCAGACTCAAGCCATTCTTCAAGAAACTCAAGAACGGTATGAACTGGTAGCAGAACGATCCAATGATGGACTTTGGGATTGGAATTTGCTAACCGATCAGGTTTACTATTCTCCCCGTTGGAGTCAAACTTTAGGGTATCACGTCGATGAAATTTCCGATCGCTTTACTGAGTGGTTGAATCGGATTCATCCAGGCGATCGGGAACGGGTATTGGCGACATTTCAAGACTATATTGACGGATTAACCCCCAGCTTAGAACTAGAACATCGTCTCCTGGATAAAGAGGGGAATTACCGCTGGATTTTGTCCCGTGGCGCGAGTTTACGCGATGCTAATGGTAAGCCTTATCGGATTGTTGGGTCAAATCGGGATATTAGCGATCGCAAACGTACCCTGTCTACATTGCGGCTGACTCAAGAACGCTTGCGTTATCTCCTATCTCATAGTCCGGCGGTACTCTATAGTCGCCAGGTTTCCGGAAACTATGACATCACGTTTATGAGTGATAATACAGCAACGGTGGTGGGATACTCTGCCCAAAACTTTATCACAAACCCGCCGTTTTGGGTCAACCATATTCACCCCGAAGATGTCCCCCGCGTTTGTGCCAATTTGCCCAAAATTTTTGACACGGGACATCATGTTCATGAATACCGCTTCTTACATCAGCATGGCACTTACCGCTGGATGCATGATGAACTGAAACTGATTTGTGACGAAGCCGGAAACCCTTTAGAAATGGTCGGCTTTTGGACGGATATTACTGAAAAGAAACACGCCGAACTTATCCTCAAGCAACAAACCAAAGCCTTACAAGACGCCCATCAACGCTTGGGATTCCATGTCGAGAATTCTCCCTTAGCTGTCGTGGAATGGGATAACCAGTTCCGGGTGCAGCGTTGGTCAAAACAAGCGGAAAAAATCTTTGGTTGGACGACGTCGGAGGTATTCGGAAAGCGTTCAGGTGATTGGCAGTTTATTTATCCTGACGATATTGAAATTGTCCGCCAAGAAATGAGTGGGTTACTGGATGGGAGTACCTCCAGTGTTGTCTACCAAAATCGCAATCTGACCAAAGATGGGAGAGTCGTGATTTGTCAATGGTACGAATCTGCCCTTTTAGATGAATCGGGTAATATGGTTTCTATTTTGTCCCTGGTACAAGATATTACGGAAGCCAAACAAACTGAAACAGCCTTGCGCCATAATGCCGAAATGCTGCGGCTACTTCTAGAATATACCCCCGCCGCGATCGCGATGTTTGATAAGCAGATGAATTATCAGTTAGTCAGTCGCCGTTGGTTAGAGGATTACACCTTAGAAAATCAAGAGATTATCGGCAAAAATCACTACGAACTCTTTCCCGAAATCCCCGATACTTGGAAACAAATCCATCACCGCTGTCTCCAAGGGGCAAGTGAACAATGTGAGGAAGACTTATTTATCCGCGCTAATGGTGAAACGCAATGGATTTCCTGGGAAATCCGTCCTTGGATTGGCAATAGTGGCGACATTAGCGGCATTATTATGAACACCGAAGTCGTCACGGAACGCAAGCAAGCCAAAGAAAAACTCAAAGAACTCAATCAAGAATTATGGCAATCCAATCGCGACTTAGAACAGTTTGCTTATGTCGCCTCTCACGATTTACAAGAACCCTTACGCGCCGTCAATAGTTACGCCCAACTTCTCAGCCGCAAGTATCAAAACCAACTCGATGCCAAAGCGGATAAATACCTCCATTACATTATGGACGGGGCGACACGGATGCAGCAATTAATTAATGATCTGCTGGAATTTTCACGGGTAGGAACACGAGGAAAACCCCTACAACCCACGGATAGTGAGACCATTATCCGACAAGCAATGGAGAATTTAAACGTCGCGATCGCAGAAACTCAAGCAATGGTTACTTATGACGCCTTACCCACTGTCATTGCTGATCCAACTCAATTAACTCAACTCTTCCAAAACCTCATCGGTAACGCGATTAAATTTCGCCGTGAAACCCCACCAAATGTCCATATTTCTGCCCAAAATCAGGGAAATGAATGGACGTTTGTGGTTCAGGATAATGGGATTGGTATGGAATCGGAATATTTAGAGCGCATTTTTACCATATTTCAGCGTTTACATTCTCGCCGCGACTATCCTGGAACCGGAATTGGTTTGGCTATCTGTAAGAAAATTGTCGAACGTCATGGAGGACGAATTTGGGTCGATTCTGAGTTAGGGATTGGCACAAAGTTTTATTTCACGATTCCAGTTTAATTGTCCAATCTACCACTATTAAATTCATCATTCATCATGACCCTAACGTTTATGAAGACAATTCGACCGATAGAAATTCTCCTGGTTGAAGACTCTCCCAGCGATGCTGATCTCACCGTTGACGCTTTTAGTGAAGCCAGAGTTCTCAACAATTTACACTGGGTTGAAGATGGTGTGGAAGCCCTAACTTTTTTACGACGCCAAGGTCAATATAGCGATGTTCCCCGCCCAGATTTAATCTTGCTTGACCTGAATATGCCCAAAAAAGATGGACGCGAGGTTTTAGCAGAAATTAAAGCGGATTCCCAACTCAAGCGGATTCCGGTGATTATTCTGACTACATCAGCCGCTGAGAGAGATATCCTGAAAACCTACGAATTGAATGGCAACTGTTATGTCACCAAACCCATTGATGTCGAACAATTTATGTCAGTTGTCAAACTGATTGAAGCCTTTTGGTTAGCTGTGGTTCAACTACCTTCGGAGTAACAACAATGTCTATATCCCCGCCCATAAAAATATTGCTAGTCGAAGATAACCCGGCTGATGCGGATCTGTTGCAAGAAATTCTGGAAGACGCCGACGAAATGCCTTGGTCACTGACGCACGTTGAACAACTCAAAGCGGCGTTATCAACAGTACAAAACAACGACTTTGATGTCGTGTTATTAGATTTATCGCTTCCCGACAAACAAGGATTAGGAACTGTGGCAAAAACCCATGAAACTGTCCCCGATTTACCGATTGTGGTTCTCACGGGATTAAATGATAAAGTGACTGCCTTAGAAGCATTACGCCAAGGGGCGCAAGATTATCTAGTTAAAGGCAAAATTGATCATGAATTACTGACTCGTTCCATTCGCCATGCCATTGAGCGATCGCAAACCTTAAAACGGCTGCGCCAGAGTGAGGAGAAACTCCAACAGCTTAATGAGGAACTCGAATGTCGCGTGGCTAAACAAACGGAAGAATTGCGACAAAAAAATCATGACTTACAACAAGAAATTGCCCAGCGCCAGCACTTAGAAGCTGAACTGCGCCAGAGTTTAACTAAAGAAAAAGAACTCAGTGAACTCAAATCCAATATTATCTCCGTCGTCTCCCATGAATATCGCACCCCCTTAGCCACGATTCTCTCATCCAGCGAATTACTGCAACATTACGGTCATAAATGGCAGGAGGATAAAAAGCAGCGGCATTTCCAACGGATTCAAAATACAATCCACCACATGACCCAGTTAATTAGTGATGTATTATTAATTAATAAAGCGGAAGCAGGTAAACTGGAATTTAAACCTGTCTCTCTGGATTTAGAGGCATTTTGCCAAGAATTAGTGGAAGAATTACAACTGACGGTGAAAACGCCCCATCAAATTGGGTTTCGCTGTCAAGGTAGATCACGCTGGGTTGGTCTTGATGAGAAACTATTACGACAATTTTTAACCAATTTACTGTCAAATGCGATTAAGTATTCCCCAGAGGGAGGAACGGTACAATTTGACCTGTTTTTTGATGCTGATCAGGTCAAGTTCACGATTAAAGACCAAGGAATTGGGATTCCCGAAAAAGAGAAAGCTCAATTATTTGATGCCTTTTATCGCAGCAGTAATGTGGGGACAATATCGGGAACGGGATTAGGATTAGCGATTGTCAAAAAATGCGTAGAACGCCATCAGGGTGAAATTGCGGTAGACAGTGAAGTAGGCAAAGGAACAACATTTATTGTGACGATTCCTGTAGGTTCTGAACTGTCACCAGAATCCTTAAAGTCGGGTGAGTTAGCGAAGCCTTCCCCAAGAGTAGCCTAAGGCGATGATCAACGTTTACTAGACACCGATACAACCTTAGTTGAGTATTTCGTCACCGACAACCGCACCTTAGCCTTTGTCATCACTCGCGATACACTCACCCCCGTAACCTTGGATGTCAGTAAACAAGCCCTGCAAGAGGCGATTCAGAGATTTTACGAGTATGACTTTGCCACACTCAGCAGTCAACATCCTCAGAGTTTAACCCAACTGCATCAGTGGTTAATTGCGCCCTTACAACCCCACATCTCTACCTCAAAGGTTTCTCTCGTCCCCCATAACGTACTTCACTATCTTCCCTTCCCAGCTCTCAGTGACGGTAAAGACTATTTGGTTGACAACTATACCCTATTTAACCTGCCCAGTGCCAGTATGCTGCGCTTTCTTCAAGACAAACGCAAACCCGACTCTGGCGAACTCATGGCGCTAGGAAACCCAACTCTAGACTTACCGTTTGCCAAACAAGAAGTTGAGAAAATCTCCGATTTATCTTCTTGTGGGGGGAGAGGGGGAGCTATAAGACCCACGCTGTACTCTTGCTGTCAGCGTTGGGATACATGGACTCTCCCAATTTAATTTTACGGGATTCAATATCCCTAAAATTAACAAATAAAGTCGAAGCTTTCTTGCTTGTTTTTGTCAGAAATGATAGTATCAATCTACCGAATAACTAACGGTTGCCTTGACTCAAACGGACACGTCATAAGTAGCGTGGTGAACAGCGCAAACGGCATAAACTAGTCTGAACCTTGACAATCTTCCGTTAAGGGGTTCCAGCTAAAAATGTTGAGCGCGGTATGTTCGACGCTGTAGCTGGGTAAAAACGAAAGCAGTACTTAGGTGTAAAAGCTTCCAGTTCAATTGGTAGCAAGTACGCATGGGCTGTGCGGAATGGAAACTGCCTGGGCAATCGGTCTGCCGGGGTCATATCTCTTGCAATTGGGTGTGACTAGGTAAGTGGTGAAATACCCGCAAGGGAAATAACCAGGAAAGCCTTATCGTGAGGTAAGGAAGCCTACACTATAATCGCAAGATTTAGTGTAGGAGGAGGTCACACGTCACTCAACCCCTATTAGGCAGACAAGCCACAGAACGTGCCATAAGGTCACAAGCCAATCAAGCTGGTATTTTACACTTAGCCACTCATGGTGAATATAACCCCCATAGTCCCTTATTCAGCACTCTGCGTCTTGCCCCTGATAACAGTTATGATGGTCGCTTAGAAGTCCATGAGATTTACCAACTCGATTTAAGACAAGCCACCAACTTAGTTGTTCTCAGCGCCTGTCAAACCCAAGTCGGTCAACTGAGCAAAGGAGACGAACTTATCGGACTCAATCGAGCCTTCCTCTATGCCGGAACACCCAGCGTTATCGCTACCTTATGGAATGTTGATGATCCTGCCACAGGATTTCTCATGGAACGATTTTACACCTATTTGCGGCAAGGAAAAAGTAAAGCTGAGGCATTACAGCAGGCACAGAAAGACACACGAGTCGAATACGCCCACCCCTATTACTGGGCGGCATTTGTTCTCACCGGAGATGGCGGAACTATGCCCTGATTTTGAACACTGATGTCTCTGAGTAAGGTTAGGGGTTGGGAATGAAAGGTTAGTAACACTGATTTCACAGACAAAGCGTTAGTTCTCCAGGGGGCTAAGGATGAAAAGATAATTAGCCCCGGATAAAACAATGATTAACTTGTGGGGGAATTATTTAGTTGTCTATGTCAATCTGTGTCTCTCACTATTCAGTGTCTAGGAAAGTGCTAAACTATATGTGTAATCTGTGTTTTTGTCAATACTGGGTAATAATTTTTATCGTAAGTTTAATAAAATACATGCGTCCAAGGGCAGGTTAGCAGTAAGAACAAAAACCAGAAATTATACAAAGTTCTACGAAGCTTCAAGGAGTTTAGCTAGGTCTAGATTATTTTTATCTACAAAATACCCACCATAGATAGTATACCTGAAAATCGTACAATCCTCTCACAATCGACGCAACCCCTGAAAATTCGTAGCTTTTTCCCAGAGAGAGGTAAAAAACGAGCAATTATGACGTTTTGTTAAGACAGTGACCTTATTGGAAAATTTAAACCGTTCTGGGAAAAAGAATAGTTTAAATTATCAAAACTTGACAAGTTTAGCTGACTTTCGCGTTGATCCTTGGGTTTGAACCCAAGGCGGTTTAACTGGAGTGGCGCAAGATATGAGTACAACTATCTCTTACTTATTGACTCCACTCTTGAACAATAAACGAATAATTTGCCCCCAGTTTCACATAATAAAGCGCATCAAAGCCTTCATCCCCACTTGGTAAAACCAGCTTTTTGTGCGTTGCTAAAATTCCTGGTACAGGAATCATCTTTTTCCCTTGGCGTTGAGCATTCCGTCGCTTACAATCTTCGAGAACCGATTGAAAATAATACCCCACGATCCGAAATCCCTTGTCCTTCGCAGGTAGGATATAACGCGCCCTATCTTCCGGAGTTGGATTCGTATTATCCACGACAAACCGCTGTTGAGCATCGAGACAGGCTTGAACCAGAATCTTTTCCCGATGCCGAGTTTTCAGCATATCCAGATTAATCCGGATATGCGTATTATAAAAGCGATCGCGGCAAAATGATGATTTCCCTGACGCCTGAATTCCCATTAAGATAACCGCTTCCATAGTGGTTTGGCTTTATTGCTGCGACAACTCCATAACTCTTAAATTGAAGGGTATTGAAATTTGGCTTAGTGGGCATTGCCCACCCTACGGTATATCGAGGATTTCGGTGATATAAAAATGCTTACTGAGCGTGCCATTGTCTTTAAATTAGGATGAGAGTGACTGCGGCGAATGATTACGGTATTGGTGATAGCGTCGGTAAATCTCAAGATTTAATAAACAAGCCATCAACCAGGTTAATCCCGCCGCTTGTCCAGCTATAATATCCGTGAACCAATGAACACCCAGATAAACCCGACTGAAGCCAATCAGGACAATCAACCCAATAATTAGACTCACAATCCACCACCGCCAACGGCGAAAGTGACGGGCTAGCAAATAGCAAATAAAACCATAGATTACCAGTGATAACATGGCATGACCACTGGGAAAACTGGAGGTATTGGGTTCACCCGTGGTAATTTGCCAGAGTTGGGGACGTTGACGGTTAAATACCTGCTTAATTAACAGGTTTAATCCGGTTCCACCAATAGCCGTAATCGCTAAAGCGGTAAAATAAACGCGCTGTTGTCGCCCCCAAAATATTGCCCCTAAAATTAAGCAAATTAGAGTAACAACCACGGTTCCACCGATAATCGAAGCACCCCGCATTACCCAATCCAGCAACGGCGAATGGAGTCGTTCGACCAGCAACATGAGCGTTTTGTCAATTGCCTGGGTTTGATCCTCTAACACCTCATCTGCAATTTCTAGAAACACCCAAAGCCCTGCAACTGTGAGGATTACCCCTAAAATTGGGATAATAGACAGCTTCCAGAATAGAGGTTTAGTTGCTTGCGATCGCCAAATCTGGATGACAGATGCAATGATTTGGCTTAATTTTTCCTTGAACACCGTTTATTTCCTATCGTGTAAAGAAGTTATATTAACCATTCAATTAGAGTATCACCAATAACTGCTCAATCAAACCTGCTTTTCATAAAATAAGTAATAGTGTAGGGGCAGGTTTAGCCATTTAATTAGGATATCACCGATAACTACTCAACAAAACCTGCCCTTTCCCAAGACATCATCTCTTAACCCCAGGGGTATTAGTGGATGTCAAAGAGAGTTTAAGCGTAACCGAATCAGCATGTCATTCAACGCCTCTTTTGCTGATGGTGTGGCGGGTAGTTCACTCGACTGACTGGCTTGTTCTAATTCTGCATAGAGTCGTTCGTATTCTCCCCGATAAAATGCTAAATCTCCCTCTTCTATCGGAGATTTTTCCGCACTGGTTAATTTCTGGGTAATTAAATCGGAAATAAAGGATAATCCAAATTCTTGATTCAATTTGAGTAAATTGGCTTCCACTTCACCAGTTTTCATTAAATGAATACCCGTAAGTAAAACGCGATAGACATAAAGCAAGGGCTTAATACGGCGCGGACATTCTTTGCCAAACAGTCGCCACTGAGTTCGGGCAAAACCTAAGTAGTGATGGCTGTGGTGGCGGGTGATGCATCCTTTCGCGATCGCTTTCAATTCTTGATGTTCTGGAGTTGTATGAACAATTAGGGGAGAGTACAATTGCTCTAAGACATATCCATTCTTTTTTAGCAGCAGAGAAAAGAACTTTTTGATATCGTGAGTGACTAAATCTAGTTCTAATGTATCTCGACTTTCGGCAACTTCAATTGTCTCACGTCCGGTTTCTAGTCCGACGACGTCTTGTATTGGTAAAATGTGACTACCGCGCAAATCGTAATCAGAATCAGGTGAAGGAAATCCATATAAATGCGCCCCACTAATGGTGACAAATAATAGCGGATACGGCTGTTTGCCAACAGCGGGAAGTAAGCGATTTTGTCTTTCAATCATGACTTGCCTAAAACCAGTGAGTAGTCTTCCAGGAACACTCTCGTTCCCAGTCAGAACCTGGGAATGCTAGCGGGGAGGGTTTGCCTCCCATCATCGGGGCAGCCTCTAATGGGCAGCATCCGTGTCAATTTAAGCTACAATTTTTACCAATTTTGATCCGGAAATTCTTGGCGGCTTCAGCCGCGACTACCGGAGGCAGAGCCTCAAGCGAGATATTCCTAGGCGGAGTCTGGGAACGAGGCTATACCGACACTGAATCGACTAAAAAACGCTTTTGTTGATAAGTTTGCTGACAGGGAAATGGTTGTTCAATAAACCAGTGTTTACAGCCATCTGGCGACAGAGACGAGACTTGACTTCCGGCACTTTCAAACGCACCGTGCATACAAATATTACCTTTGTGTTCTCGTAAAATTGATTGCGCTGTCTCAATCGAAAATTTGCCTTCATTAACTTGACATAAATGTCTGACTGTCCCTTCTCTGGAATCAATGGATAGGGATTCTGAATAGCCTCCTTCCGAGAAAATACTGGCAAAATCAAAATCATCGTCTCCCGTACACCATCCCCGATTCACCGCATAATTAATCACCTCTGGATGGCGCAGATCACCCGAATTGCGAATACTGAGATTATTAGAAATTGATCGGGTTTCTTGCTGCACTCGTTCAGCTACCCAATACTCGCCTGCGGTTTCTAACACCCAAGCGTCTTGGGAATCTGCCAGAATAAATGAATTATGATAATTCATGGCAAAGTTTTCGGCACAATTTCCGCCTTGTCCATATTTGTTTAGCAACGAGGTGATTACATGAAGCGCGTCTAACGCTGTTTTGCCGCGTTCTAAGCCTAAGCGAACTAAATCCATGCCCAGCAACCCTTTGGTTTTATAGGGTTCAACTGTCCAAACGGCTTCGTTGCCAATGACAACGCCACATTCATTTGCCCCCATTTCTGCACCCCACATCCATCGGGGTTTGGAGAGGATCACGGCTAGGGTTTTCTTGACTTGGGGAATTGAGATATAGGTGCATTCAACTGTTGTATTTGAGTTGTAGTTTTTGGCGGGAATGACGACAACATCTTGAATTTCACCCTGGGGGCGATCGCTATTTTTACCGAATATAATATCGCTGTTGAGTGTTGAGTTGGGTAAGGCGACAAATGTATCACACATGAGGTTTATTTGCGATTTTTTTTCTAGACGGATAAGGGTTGGTGGTGTAGAGACGTAGCATGCTACGTCTTTTCAGGTTATGATGTGTGGCAAATGTTTTGATATTTTATTCATTAGAGGAAGGGAGGCAGACGTTTAGGGCGCTAAAGCGCAACTACAAGCGCAACTACAAGCATAACGACGAACGAGTTCGCCTTGCTTTTATTAAGAAGGTGTTGGCTTTTTCATAGTCTGGGCGTTCGGGTAATGAGGTGTTTCTCAAGGCTTGATCAAACTGATGATGTAAGGATAATCGCCAAGTATTTACTTCGTCCCATGCCATGTCACCCTGGCGAATCGCTAGCAACTGCTGTCGATAGTTATCCACTTTAACCGGAACAAAGCCGTCTCTGAGAATTGTAATCCCTGATAATAATAAGCGGATCAAATGCATGGCGTGTTTTAAGCGAATTTTTCCTTTGGTGCGGAGATATTGCTCCATTTTTTTGAATTGGGACATGACATAACCGTTATAGGTTTGATAGACTAATTTCGAGAGAAACATTTCTCGCTGCTCTAGCAGATCTTTTGCGATGGGGCTGGCTGTCTCGACTAAGGGTGTGTACAAGCATTCTAAAACGTTGGGGTTGGCTTTTAGTGCCAAGAGTAAAAACTTTTGGAGTTCCCAATAACATTCTTGGTTTTCTTTATTTTCTAATTGTTCGGGAATACCGTAAAGTGACCAGTGAACGTCAGCAGGCGGTAAGTAAATCCCGCGACGGTCAATGTCTGAGGTTTCCTGATCTAAACCAAATGCCCTAGACCCGACGATACAACGATAGATGACATACTCATATAAATTGTAATCACTCAGGCTATCAGCGGCTTGCTGTAATCCTTCGCTTTGAAAATGTTTACGGATACTAAATTCTTGTCGATTTAGAGTAATTTCAACGTTGTTCGGCAAACGGATACGGTAGGCATGGGAATTATCGGTGGGGGATGTGACGATAACACCAACCGCACCGCGTACACATAACGGTTCATTGGCAGAATTTTTTACCTCGACACGACTGACAATTTGTGTGCCGACGGGCAGAATTAAGTTAGGATTCATTCCGTGAATTGGGAGTGCGATCGCGAGAAACAGATCTTTGGTAATCTAATTGTATTACAAGTGTAATTCTAAAACGACACACCTATCTCAACCCTAATCGACACAGCGATCGCGGATTGTCCTAAACTGATACCAAACACGGATCACGAATCAGGGCATGGGGCAGAAACGGGCAATAGTATGCGGATATTATGGCAAGGGCAATGGGGGTGATGAGGCGTTACTGGCGTCGTTGCTACAAATGCTGCCTAAATCGATAACACCACTGGTGCTTTCAGGTAATCCGAACCAAACCCGGAAACGCTATGGGGTAGAAACCTGCGATCGCACCTCAGCGTTTCGCGTCTTGCAAGCCTTAAACCAAGCCGATAGTTTTATCTGGGGGGGTGGCAGTTTAATCCAAGACGCCACCAGTGCCATGAGTCCAGTGTACTACAGTGGTTTAATGGGATTAGCTCAACAGCAGGGCTTAAAAACCATTGCTTGGGCGCAGGGAATTGGTCCATTGCAGCGCCCTCTGACGCGCTGGATGGCACGACAATGTTTTCAGGGATGTACAGGCGTCAGTGTCCGCGATCGCACCTCAGCCGCTCTCCTAGCTGATTGGCAGGTTCCGTTTCGGGTGGCTCCTGATCCAGTGTGGGCATTAGACTCAACCCCAGTCCCCGGATTATGGGACTTAAAAGCACCCAGAGTCGCCGTCACCTTGCGATCGCACCCCCATCTCACCCAAGAGCGTCTCGCCAACCTCACCCAAGCTCTGATAGACTTTCAGAGGGCAACCAAAACCTGTATACTCCTTGTGCCATTTCAGGCATCTCAAGATCTGAGTATTGCCCAATCCATTGCCTCCCAGCTTCCGGATACCCATCAGATTTTTCAGCTCGATGAACCCCAACAATTAAAAGGATTGTTTCGCGGGGTAGAAATGGCAATTGGGATGCGCTACCACAGTCTGATTATGGCAGCAGCCCAAGACTGTCGCTGTTTTGCCTTAAGCTATGACCCGAAGGTTGATTCTCTAATGGCAGAACTCGACTTGCCAGGATGGAGGTTAACCGACATACCCGATGACCCAAACGCGATCGCGCATACCTGGATCGATTACTATGCCAATGGTAATCCTCTTAGCCGCGATCAAATCCAATCCTTAGTTGATCGGGCGTTGATGCATCAAGATTTATTGGTAGACATCCTCGTCAAGGCGTCATGAAAAACAAAGGCAGAGGGCAGAAAGCAGAAGGCAGAGGGGTAGAGGGGATTTATTCCGATGCTTTTGCATACTCTGGTGAGGCGGTTGTTAAATTCTCCCAGCACAATTTGTAATCTGGCGAGTTTTGTGTCTTACTTTGGAAAGGAGTCAAAAACCAGGAAATCTTAACTCACCTTGGCTCTGAGCCATCCCCCAGCTTAAAACCCAAAATACTGGTTTATATCAATAACAACTTAAAATTCATAGTCCATAATTGATAATTTGGTTGATTTGTGACCCTCTGGATGAAGAGCAATGAGTGATTCTGACACCCCCAATAAAGAGCCTCTCCCGGAGTCCAGTGAATGGACTGATGAGAGTGCTGAACATACTCCCGATGAGCCAGAGAATCCTGAATCTCAGACGCTGCTCAACCTCTTTCAGATAGCCGACATGAATGAGGAGGATGAGTCACAGCCGGATGTGGAAATCGACCAAACCGTCGAGTCAGACTCCACGCTCAACGTTGAGGCAGAACCTAGCGATCCTGAATCACTCCCCACCCTGGCAGAATCTCGCAACAAAGACGCCGATTGGTTTGCCCTTGCTCAAAAAATGCGCCAGCGCAATCGTCGCTTGCTGGAACAAATTGCCCAACTTCAAAACGCCCTGAGTGAAAAACAGGACGCCTTAAACGCCGAGATGCTGCGATCGCAAGAGCAGGATAGTCTGATTGTCCGCCAAGGTGAGGAACTTAACACGCTGCAAGACCAATTAACTCGTCTGTTTCATACCCTAGAATCCTCCCATCAAGCCGCCACTCGTCAGCAAATTCTGATTGAAACCTTATCAGAACAACTCCAAAGCTCTCAAGAACGAGTCGCCCAACTCGAACGGGAATGCGCCCTCACCCAGCAACGGAATAACGAACAATCCCATCAATTAGTGCAATCGGCTAATACCTGTCGAGAACTGAAAACCCGCTTACACCGACAACAACAGCAAACCTTACAATTCAAAGTCGCCCTGGAAAAATGCCTGGAAATGCCGAATCGCCAGGTAAGCGAAGCCCAACCCACCCGTCCAAAACGGGATGTAGGTGGTGTTGTTCCCAAAGCCCAACCCATCCAACCTTGGTCCGCTCAACAGGATTTCCTCGCTGACGAATCCTCAACGGATACCGAACCCCTCTGGAATCGTCCCCTCCAGCTTGATTCATTATTGGCAACGTCTACTGATACCGAAGACGTTACTGAACCCACAGAGTCTCAGTCATCAACAACGCCAACCGACTCAACCGTAACCCCGATTTCAGACAGTACGGCGGCGGAGTTAGAAGCTGAGCGACAGCTTCTGGCGGAAATGAACTCTCTGGCGCAAGCCTCAGGATTATCAGAAGTAGCATACGATTTAACTCAGGAGCCAAACCCTTGGATGCTCGAACCCGGAAGGGACGCCGAAATGGGTGATGAATCCGAACTATCCTCAGCAGAGACTGAGGCGACTGAAGATGAATGGGATGAAGAGAATGAGGTAACTCTCCCCCAACCGAATTGGCCCTCACCTGTGGTTTATCCCCTACGACGCCCGAAAAAGATTAAGTCATTGTCATCAATTGAGTTACCGAGTTTTCCCCGGTATCGCCCTGTATAAATAAACACTATAAAACAAATGTCCCAATCCTTAGAGCCTCAAGAGCGAGATAGCCTGGACATTCAATTACTGGTTCTGGATATTGATGGCACGATCGCAGGTGAAACCAACACGATTACAGAACCTGTAAAGCAAGCCATTCGTAGGGTACAAACAAAGGGAATTCAAGTCGCGATCGCAACCGGACGCATGTACTGTTCTGCTTTACGCTTCCATCGGCAGGTTGGTTCTACCCTACCGATTCTGGCGTATCAAGGCGCCTGGATTCAAGATCCCGCCACAGAGAGAATTCACCGCCATTTATCCGTCTCCCGTGCTAGGGCTGAACAATTATTGGATTATTTTGAGAGTGAGTGGCTGCGATCGCAACTTTCAGTCCATTTCTATATCAACGATCAATTGTATGTCCGGGAAATGACCCCCGAAACCCAACGCTATGCTCAACGGGCAGATATTCACCCCCTATCCGTGGGTGACTTGCGCCAGGTACTCACCAACGAACCGACCAAGGTATTAGCCCTCTGTCAGGATACAACAGTTATCGACCAATTATTTAGCCGCTTGCGCCAGAAATACACCCCGGCTGAACTTTACCTGACTAAATCCGTCGCCACTTTCTTTGAAGCCACCAATCCTCTCGTCAACAAAGGAGAAGCCGTGCGCTACCTCGCTGAAGACTTACTGGGACTAACGGCTCAAAATGTTATGGCAATTGGCGATAACTTTAACGATATTGAAATGCTGGACTATGCGGGGTTTGGCGTTGCGATGGGGAATGCGCCTCTGGAAGTCCAAGCGATCGCGCAATGGGTAGCGCCCTCTGTTGAACAAGACGGCGTAGCCACAGCCCTGGAAGCATTAATTCTGTGACGTCCCTCGATCAGAAAGGGAACCGACGACTGTCCGTGTTTCGTCTCGGTTCCCTCGCTGGTTCGCTCCTCACACATTCAGCATCATACCGGAATTTGATGGAGGTTGTCACCTCTTGTAAGAAAAGTTATTTTTCTATGCCCCTAAAATAAAAAAACCTTACCATTTCTATCGATACCCAATTGCCGAATGCTAAATTTAAAGCCATTTAGGGTAGGGGTACGATAATATCGTGCCCGTGTCAACTTAAGCTCAACCCCTCACCCCCAGCCCCTCTCCCAAGCCAGCCCTCACCCCCAGCCCCTCTCCCAAGCTTGGGAGAGGGGAGTAAGAGGGGAGTAAGAGGGGAGTAAGAGGGGAGCAAGAGGGGAGCAAGAGAATCCGATTCCCCTTCTCCCGTACAATAAAAGCGAAGCATCCGCCTCGATGTGATACACCCAAACAAGAGCAGAACAGAGCCGTCTCAGGGTTACTGTACTACACCGTGTTAGAAAGTGCTGTACAGGTAGCCTACAACACTCTAGGGGCAGATACACCCAATTGCTCTTGTAAGAGCGATCGCAATACCACTTGCGTAACCCCGATTAACCCCAATCTCGCCTGCGCTAGGGGCAAGTCGTGAATTTTCACCTCTCCCCAAATTCGACAGAACTTGTAAAATTGATTACACGCCTCGCTGACAATCAATCCTTGTTTAACCCAACGCTGACAATCGGAAGCACTCATCACATCTAACAGATCAAAAAGCTGGACAATCAAATCCCATTCAGCAGGATGGGTTAAACGTAGGCGTACCGACTCCCTATCGGAGTCTCCTGTATCCTGGAGCCAAGGAATTGGATTTGGGGAAACGATCATAATTGGGGGTTGGTGAGTGGTGACTGGAAACAATTCCTCCTTGTCTCCCCCAGCTTCCCCAGCTTCCCCAGCTCCCCCATCTCCCCCATCTCTCCCATCTCCCACATCTTCCCCCCCTCCTGTATCGGTGATTTCAATCAACCCCTGTTCGTCAGCTAGGCGTAAAAGCGAACAGCAACGAGCATGAATATATTGAATGGGAAAAAGCTGATCAGAATCCGGCTGATTGTGTTGAGATTTTTCTCGGTTCCCTCTTCCTCCTTTTGGGTGAAATTTATCGTTTAAGTCATTTGGGGACACTGATGGAAAATAGGGTATTTTAAAGCACTCTTGTAAGTAAGTAGCCAAAGCGCGATCGCCAAGTCGGAAAAGAATCCAGCCCGGAGGCAATACTTCAACGGTAAAATTGATACCAATCGTGTCAGCAGACTCTTGAGAAAGCGTTAGCAAAGCTTCGGTAAGCTGATGAGCGATATCTAAGGGAGTCTGTTGCCAAGCCGAAGATAACTTAAGTGCGATCGCTGACCGATAGCATACATAATTAGAAATAGAGGTACGGTGTAAAGGTACAGTATTCGGTGTCAACTGAGCCGCTATGGGTAAGGTGTTGATTCGATCAATTGCCTGCCAAAGCTGTCGTTGAAACTGAGATTTGATACTCACATCTTTACTGAACGACTTTACCGTAAAAACTCGGTAGTTAGATGTATTTTTAGCTACTTTAAACTCCATGTACACTGAGAGACAAATGGGATCTCCATCCTAATCGATCTATGAATTTCCAACCCTCAACCTCAGACCCATCCCGACCATTCTTAACCTGGCAACGGATTCTGGATTGGGCGCAGGAACACTACCGCGATCGAACGTTTAACAAAGATGAGCGAATTCCCACTCGTTCAGGGTTGCTGTATCTCGTGCAGCGAGGCACAGTACGCCTAATGGGTACCACTCAATTGAGTTCCCATGACTCAACAGACGGATCATTACCCCCAATTTTAGAAGAAGCCTTTTTAGGATTTGTCAGTGCAGGTCAGCCGTTTGAAATTGTCGTCCAATCGCCCTTTACTCTGTCCGCCTACTCCCATATTGACCAAACCTCAGTTCTCTGGATGTATTGGCATGAGCTAGACAATTGGCCCCACTTCCGGCGTGAGGTTTTTAATGCGTTCCACTATCAACATCAGCGTAAACTCCTATGGTTAAGCACATTAGGACAACGCAAAACTATTGATCGCCTTTTCGGATTACTCACTCTAATCATTGAAGAATTTGGCGAACCGACACCCGATGGCTACTGTTTGCCATTTCCTTTAACTCACGGGCAAATTGGTAGTGCAATTGGTGCAACTCGTGTCACCGTGACTCGCTTAATGGGAAAGTTACGTAAGAAGGGATTGATTTCTACCTACGGGGATAATTTAATTTGCTTACCCATGCAGTCTTATGATTTTGATGACGATGGTTCAAAATCAACCTAATCGGTGCTTTGTTATCCTATTAAAACGAGATAGTTGAGTATATAGCGATGGTCATAGCCACGAATGTAACTGGCAATTTTTCTCTAGACGACTTTATAGCTAATCCTCCCGATCATACAGAGTGGGTGGATGGAAAATTGATTGAAAAAACGGGAATAACAATAAAACATAGTCGAATTCAATCGAGGTTGGATGGTTACTGGGGAAATTACATCAGCGAGTCGGGACAAGGCGGTGAACCACTCGTAGAACTTCCTTGTCGCACATTGCGTCAGGGGCGTCGTCCAGATGTTTCGTATTTAACGTCCCAATTGTTAGATCAGTATGGAGATGTGGCTGTATTACCCCAGAGTCCCCCTCTGATTGCCGAAATTGCCTCACCCACGGATACAGCCGAGGACTTATTTGCCAAGGCGACGGAGTATTTAGAGTCAGGTTGTCAAGAAGTTTGGTTAGTGTTTCCTGAGACTCGTTGGATTTTGGTGATCACTCAGAATCAGACATTAGCATTTCGTTCCGGTGATGTGGTGAGTACGCAGGTTGTTCTAACCGGGTTTAGCATAGCCGTCGATGAGTTATTAGCATAAAGTTCGTAGTTGCGCTGTCTTCATTCCTGCAAACCTAAACCTGAGAACCAGTCCATGAAAATAAGTAAAATAATTATCAAGGGCTTTCAACAGTTCAATAATTTCCAGTTGGATTTGGTAAACCCCAAGACAGGTAAACCCCTAGATAAAATATGCTTTATTGGCACGAATGGAACGGGAAAAACAACGCTATTGGAAAAAGTAATTAACTCATTTAAGTTTCATGGTTATGAAAATCAGCCAAATAAACTGGAAAACCAGCCATTCTTCGCTGTAAAATTTTCTGCCTCGTCTGGAGATTTTTTTGCTTGCCATCCTCCCGATAGCGGTTCTGGTTGGTTTGATACTCCAATAGTCTACTATAATGCTGATGTCGAACAGACTGACGAATGGCATCGGTTTGTCACTGATCCAACCCAAAAAACCGTACCACCTAACTTCTGCATACAACACTACATTTCCAGCCCACCCATTCCCTCGTTTACCAGCAAGAGAGATTTAATTATTCATGTACCAGCCGATCGGTCATTGCTTTTACAGCAAGGAGATTTACCTGTAACAACACTTAACGAAGCTTTAACGCTATTCCAAAATTTTCCAGTTTATCACTTTATATCTATGGAAACTGCCGGAGAGTTTTGGAAACTATTAATTTATCTGGTCAAAAAACGGGAGAGTGATTACCTAGATCACTTAAAGAAACCTGAAAATAAAAAGAAAACGATTGAAGAGGTTGAGGCGGAATTTAACCAAAATCATCCAGAGATTCTCCAAGAAATTGGAAACTTATGGAATCGAATACTAGACAAGCCAGGACTAAAATTCGATATTGAAGAAGCAGGAATTCCTGTACAACTCAACGAAAATCTTCAGGCGTATGTGAAAGTTAAGAGTACAAGTCAAGCCTTACCGTACAACAGCCTCAGTAGTGGGATTCGCAGCTATATATTCAAGTTAGGGCATATTAAAACATTGTACTTCCAACGTCAGATAGAGCGAGGTTTTCTATTGGTTGATGAACCCGAAAATAGTTTATATCCGGATCTGCTTTATGACCTAATTGAGCAATATCTCTCAATCATCCAAAACACACAGTTCTTTGTCGCTACCCATAATCCAATTATCGCCGCTCAGTTTGAACCTTATGAGCGAATCCACCTGGATTTTGATGAGCAAGGGTTTGTCACGGCGACATCGGGCGTTACTCCGATTGGAGATGACCCCAATGATTTGTTAATTAAAGATTTTCATGTACGCAGCATCTACGGAAAACAAGGACTACAAAAATGGGAACGATTTCTGGAACTACAGCGATTAATTAACTCAACTAGCGACATAAATCGCAAACAGGAATTGATTGCTGAATATCTAGAAATCGGAAACGCCTATAACTTTGCTCCATCCAAATGAGATATCTGAGAAAGTCAGCGCAGTCAAAGATAATTTCTAATCAGTGGCAGTATTCAAATCAAAGTGATAGAACTAAGATAAGGCAAGAACTGCTAAACGAACAGATGGGATTTTGTGCCTACTCCGAACGCTATATCAAAAGTACAGATGCTGTTGATGTGGAACATTTTGATGCTCGGTTGAAAAGCACAGAGAATGATAATTACTGGAATTGGTATACTGTGGTGCATTGGATCAATCAGCATAAACCCCGTAAGATCGAGCCGTTTGAACCTATCCTAAAGCCATATTCTGCGGATCTAAATCAACGGATAAAGTATGAAAATGGGCAATTTATTGCGGTCGATCCAAATGACAAAGAAGCTGAAAATCTGATTAAGTATCTTGGGTGGAATAGACCCGAACTATATGAAGATAGGCGCAAACATATCGAACGCATCCGATTTCTGCAGCAAGCTCTATATAAAGATAACCAAGATCAGTTCTTTGATTATTTAGTGAATGACCCAGATAATCTCAGTTTTTTCTCCGCCCTTAGTGTTGAGTTAGAACTTCCTGATAGTCTGATCGAAAGGATTAACAAAAGCTCGTGAAATTCCCATAGGAGAACATAGCACAACAACTCACTGGTTAGTCGCCGCGATCGCGCCTTGTCCTTGGGGTGAGGCGACATAACCCAGAAAGGCTTGCACCTGCGGCGTTGCAGGTTGCTTGTAGACGTAGTAAAGTTCTCGTTGATAAGGATAATTCGTCGCTTGGGGGGTTAACCCATCGACGGGTACAATTCGCACCGTTTGTTGATCGGCAACCTGTGCATACGTGGCATAACTAATTCCATTGGTTCCCAATTCTCGCAAAATTGGAGTCGTTGCATCTTGCTGCATTGTGACAATATTAGGTGTTGTACCAAATTGCCCACCATTGAGTACCAGTTCTTGAAACGCCTGATGAGTTCCGCTAACTGGGGGACGGTTAATCACCCGAATCGGTTCTGAAGCACCACCGACTTGTGACCAATTGGTAATCTGTCCTTGAAAAACTTGCTGCACTTGCGCCTGAGTTAAGCCTCGCTGAAAGGGATTTTCCTCACCTACCACGATCGCGATCGCATCTTTCGTTACAGGTACAGCCACTAAGCCTTGGGACTGTTCTTGGGAGGTCAGAGGACGAGAAATCGCCGCAATATCGACACTTCCTGTTAACAGCGCTAGAATCCCCTTATCTGAACCCCCAGCTTGGGTTTCCACAGTTGTACCAGGAAACTGCTGTTCAAAACTTTGTTTCAAGGCTTGATTAATTTGCACCATACTCGTCGAACCTGCAATCCGAACAATTGTGCCACTGGGGACAGTTTGAGGCGGCGGAAAAGCACTATTGGGATTCGCGGCTGGCGTTCCCGGATTGGCAGGTTGAGTCGGTGGGGATGGATTTTGGGCTGGGTTATCTTCACCTCCCATCAATCCTCCCATCAATCCTCCCAAATTCATCCCCGATTGACGAGTAAACCACCAAAAACCACCCGCTAATATAACGAGTGTAATTACCAATGCAGCAATAAGGGTTCCAGTTTCGTTTTTCTGTGACATAATTAATGGTCATTTGTCATTTGTCATTTGTCATTTGTCATTCGTCATTAGTCATTAGTCATTAGTCATTTGTTGATTGTTCATGGTTCATGGTTCATTGTTGATTGGGAATCTTCTCCCTCATCTTCCCCATCTTCCCCATCTCCCCCATCTTCCCTGCTCAACTCAGCGCAAACTCACGAATCCGGCTTGGCTAATTAAGTCCTGACCCTGATTTGTAAGTAACAATCGCGCATACGCTTCCCCGGCTTGTTCATCAACTTGACCATTTTGTTTAACAATGACAAATAATCGACGAGTAATCGGATAGCTTCCCGATTGAAACGCCTGCTTATTAAGCTGATTGCGCTGTCCGGGACATTGGGAAAGCGGCACAAAGGGTTCCTGGTAAGGAGGAACCAGTTCATCGGGTTTGCGTCCAATCGGTAAAGATTTTATTGTACATTGAGGCACAACTTCAGGTGCAGAGGCGTAATAAATGCCGCCAGGATTATCCGCTAACACTCTCAGGGCTTGAGTTGTGGTGGGGATAAACTCAACCGTCGCGCCAAACTCTTCTCCCTCTAAAATATTGTCCATAAAAAACTCAATTGTACCGCCTTCTTCTGGGCGTCTGGAATAAGGGATAATCGGTAAATCAGCACCCCCGACTTGATTCCAGTTGGTAATCTTACCCGTATAAATATCTTTTAGCTGAGTAATCGTCAAACCCGGAATTTGCAGGTCAGGATTAACCGCAACGGCGATACCATCAATAGCGATAGGAATTTCTTTGAGAGTAAAGCCGCGTTGCTGGGCTTGTTCATATTCCTCTTGTTTCAGGGGGCGCGAGGATTGGGAAAACGCCAATTGGTTATTTAACAGCATCTTAATCCCTGTACCCGAACCCGGTGCACCCGTTGTCGGATCAGTGTAGCGCAATCGGAATTGGGGCCACACGGTTTGAATGGCGGGGTCTACGACTTCACGGATGGGTGCCCAAGTCGTGCTACCTCCATAGCTGAAGAGTCCTTCGGGTACACCTTCCACTTGGGCAAAGGTTTTAGCCTGTTGGGATTGTTCAGGAGATTGACGATTAACCTTAACCTGGCGGTTTGTGTTGATTAAGTCAGACTCACGGCTAAACCACCAAACCCCGCCCCCAACTAAACCAAGGGTAATCAGCAAGGCTAAAACTAATACAGTCGTTTCGTTTTTCTGAGACATGCGATCGTGAGTTCAAGTCGCCAAATCACCAATTACCTCTAGCTTACCTGGCAATCGTCAAGTTTTTTCCCATCCCCTTTGTCTCGGTTATCCCTTTTGCTTTCTTTATAAATTGAAGTAGGTTGGGTCGAGGTACGAGACCCAACAAACGCTAGCTGGAACCTGTTGGGTTGAGCGAAGTCGAAACCCACCCTACCAAAGTCATACCAAATCCGGGGAACACTACCCCCGTTATAACCCAGTCCGCGCAGGTGGACTACCCTTCGGGAAGGCTTCGCATACATTTGTGTAGCAGCGATTTTAATCGCCGTGGCGGGGGTGATTAAACAATGAACAATCAATAGCGAATACGCGGGTCAATCAAGGCATTGATAATATCAATCGCAATACTCGCGATCACCACAATCGCCCCAAAAAACACCATAATTCCCTGCACCGTCGGGTAATCTCGTAACTGAATCGCTTCATATAATCGATTAGCCAATCCGGGCCAAGAAAAGGTCACTTCTGTTAACACCGCACCCCCTAGCAACGATGCAAACGTAAGTCCCATTACCGTAATTACCGGAATCAATGCATTTTTTAACGCATGTCGCAGCAGAATTGTCCGTTCCTGAATCCCTCTAGCGCGTGCAGCTTCCACATAATCAGCCTTCAGCGTTTGCTTGAGATTTACCCGGACGATGCGCTCAAAAATTCCACTTAGAAGAATTCCTAAGGTTAACGAAGGTAGCGTTAAATAATATAATGCCGTTAAAAATTGGTTTAAATTCCCATTCAACAGACTATCAACGGTATAAAGTCCGGTGAACTCTGGAGGCGGAGTTACTGATGCCGGAAATCGCCCACCCAGAGGAAACCATCCTAACTGTACGGCAAAGATTAATTGGACAATCATTCCTGCCCAAAATATCGGTAAGGCATAGGTAATAATTCCAAATAGTCGTCCCCCTAAATCAAAGACTGTACCCGGACGAGAGGCGGAAAAAATACCCACGCCAATTCCTACCGTTATCGCGACAATCATACTACAGACTGCTACTTCTGCCGTCGCGGGGAAATACTGCTGAATCACTTGCCAAACCTCTCGTCCTTGGTCACTAATTGAACTGCCTAAATCCAGGCGAAGTAAACTGAATAAATAATTGACATACTGTAAAGGTAATGGTTGATTTAATCCCAACCGTTCCCGAAATTCGGCTTTTACACTTTCAGGCGCACGATTACCAATAACCGCATCAATTGGATCTCCTGGCGTAGCACGGAGAAGCAAAAATACGATAGTTACAATCGTAAACATCATTAACGGTGCTAGAAGCAACCGAGCGATGACATAGTAGAGTAAGGCACGAGAACGAGACATCTGAATTCAAATTATGGCGAGTAGGATTAACACAGGTTTGTAGTTGCGCTTTAGCGCCATTCCAATATTACGGAAAGCAGAACTCTTTTCTATCTGATATATTGCACCATTTTCAATAAGCCCCGATACCCGCCAATAATTCAAGTTCTTGGCTTATATAGCATTTGTAAATGAGTTGTAAACCTAGGAGGTCTTTTTTAGATTACTTAAAAACCCTGTATCTCTTTCCCCTATTGCCTATTGCCCATTGCCCATTGCCTTTTTACCAGGTTCCTGTGTTCACGACCCAAATAAAAACACTATAGCTTAAGTTCAAGCTTAGTGGACTAAAACTCTTATCCAGTCGTCTTTAGACGACTTAAGCTTTTAGTTCCTTGGGTTTGAACCCAAGGCGGTTGGTGAGACTACTTAAGCGTTTTTATCAACTTGCCAAAACGAGACACCAATAATTGGGTTAATTTCCACATTCTGCAAGCTGTCTTGAGCAAACGCAAATTCTTTTTTCTGCAACAAGGGAACCAGGGGAACATCTTGAGCAATTAGCTCTTGAATTTGCTCAAATAGTTGTTGTCGCGCCTGGGGATCTTGTTCCTTTCGTTGCGCCTCAATGAGTTGGTTCATTTTCTCACTGTAATAGAAGAAGCCTTGACTTTGACTCGCCCCTTCTTGACATCCGGTTTCCGCTGATCCTTTCGTACAACTGAAAAAGGGACTAATGTAATTATCTGCATCACCAAAATCAGGAAACCAAGCCACTAAATAGCTGGGATAAATGCCTTTGGGAATATTGGCAAAGAGGGTGGTTGATTCAACGGGTTGCGGTTTAACTTGCATCAAACCCTCCATTTTTTGATCGGCATATTCTTTGAGAAGCGTAACAATTTGTTGGCGTTGAGGGCTATCGGAACTGTACCAAATTTCCAATACAAATGGATTGTCAGCCGAAAAACCTGCCTCGGTTAAAAGTTCTTTTGCCTTATCCACATTGCCATCCCCGTAAGGTTGCTTAAATACGGGTTGGCTGGTGGCAAAGGTGTCGGGAATAATACTGTAAGCGGGTTCCGCTTGACCCCGATAGACGCGATCAATGATTAACTGACGATCCACTAACGCCGCGATCGCTTGTCGGACTTCGACCTGATCTAAGGGTTTTTGCTTGACATTTAGCACCATATAGTCTAAGCGACTGCTGGGCTTTTCTAGTACCTGATACCCTTTCGATTCAGCATCCTCTTTGAGGCTGAGAATTTGATCGGCACCTAAGTCACGATAAGCAATATCAACCGCACCTGTGGTAAAGGAATTATACAAGTTAGCGGGACTACTGAGAAACTGAAAGTCAATCCCTTGATTCGGCGGCTTTTCTCCCCAATAGTCCTCGAATACATCCACTTTGACTAAATTTGGCTCAAAGGAAACCAGTTTATAGGGACCCGTTCCCACAAAATCATTGGGTTTGAATTTGCCTTGCCCAATTTCATAGGCTTGGGGTGAAACCGCACTTAATCCAGGAAAGGCTAACAGGTAAGGGAAGGGCGCAAAGGCGTTTTTTAATTTAATTGTCAGTTCGTATTCCCCTGTGGCTTCTACGGATTCCATGACGTTAGACAGTAGGGCGGAAGGTTTACCCCCGTTTTCACTAAACCGCCTCAGGGAAAATGCCATGGCGTCTGCATTAAAAGGTGTGCCATCATGGAAGGTAACGCCCTGACGCACAGGAATCGTGTAGGTTAACCCATCATCACTGACTTGCGGGAGTTCTGTCGCCAGTTGCGGGATAAGCGTATCTGTATCCCCCTCGTAGGTATAGAGGCGATCGCCTAAGCTGGTAATAATATCACTAATCGCCACTTCATAGGCATCAGCCGGATCAAGGGTTCGCGGTTTGGCAACAGAACCCACAGCGATGCGTTCAGGGCTACTGATGCTCATGACGGAACTTGCAGCATTATCAGTGGGTGTATTTTGCCCACCACAGCTAATAATCAGGATACAACAGCAACAGAATAAACCGAGAAATTGGAAAAATTGCCGTTTCTGACGAGATAAGGGAAATTTCATATTAAGCCCTGAACTAAAGTTCGCGCTAAAAGCTTAAACCCGTTAAAACGGGTTGGCAGCCTTTGATGTAGTAAGCTAAAGCTTATACAATCGGCTCCCAAACCGCAATCGGCACTCCCACAGTCGAATTCGGGGTCAATCCCTACGGGGGAAGCCGTTATGCACTTGAGATGAGCCTTTAAACCGACACAGCTAAGTTTTGTTCGGATTTTCTACTTTTGTGTACATTCTTCCGGATTTTTAGAAGCTTCAGAGATAGGGCTGATAGCTACTGATACAGGCGGATAGAGATTTGTCACGTTAGAGCATCTCAACATTGCCATACATCCGTTGAAGCTGATGCGTCGAAGAATTTTTGTTTTATTTTAATCATTCAACTATTGCCATCTGTTCGAGACTTAAGTCAAGATCGTAATTATATGTGATGAAAGGGTTTAATCCAATGACCATTTCTGCGGATACAGTATTTTCAAATTTACAGAACATTGACCACGTTGATCCAGTAACCAGTGCTATCTACCGAGAACAAGCCCAAGAGGTGCTGGCTACACCATCGATCACGCTGAAACTTCGCTCCGCGATCGCGGATCGACTCAACCGCGCTAATAACGATCTAGCATTGCACACAGTAGGGAGTGAAGATAGTTACTAATTCACCTTTGAAGTGACATACTCCTACACTAACCTGAGTACAGGTATAGTGTAGGCTTCTCAACCAATCCGGCTATTGCGTAGGAGGCGTTGAGCTTTAAGAACGGGATGCCCCTCCGCTCTATTTTTTATATTGATAGCTGCGTTATGGTCACGGTCAAGACTGCATCCACAATGGGGGCAGTTGTGCCAACGCATAAACAGCTTTTTCGGTACTTTCTCTCCACAATTCGAGCAATCCTGTGATGTGTTATGGGCGCTTACTGGAATTACCAACAAACCAGCTTTTTCGGCTTTGTTTGTCAGAATCGACAGAAAGTTTGACCACCCAGCATCCAGCACAGATTTAGCCAATCTAGTTTGAGTAAGTCCTTTAACGTTTAAATTCTCATGAGCAACACAGTCATACTTTGATAGTAGATAATTAGCTGTTTTGAAGTGAAAATCCTTCCGTTTATCTGCTACCTGCTTTTGTTGTTTTCCTAGTTGCTTGATAGCCTTAAGCCTACCCTTACTCCCCTTTTTCCGACGGGCTACCCGTTTCTGGATAACTCGTAACCGTTTTTGAGCTTTACGGTAATGTTGAGGAATCGCAATATTTTCACCATCTGAAGTTGTCAAAAATTCCTTTAAACCCACGTCAATCCCTGTAATTGAATCGGGGTTAAAATCTGGCTTTATTTCCGGAACTCTCTTGTCTGCCATCGATAAGGTCAGATAGTAACCATCAGCTTTCTTGGTAACAGATGCTGTTTTTATTTTGAATCCATCAGGGATAGAGCGATGTAGGATAACCTTGACTTTCCCCAACATTGGTAAGTTGATGAGGTTTCCCTGCAAGCACCCCTCTTTCATTTGGGGGTAAGTCAAGGTGCGATATCGGTTACGGGCTTTAAACCTTGGCTTCCCGCTACGTTTGCCGTTGCTATCGCCTTTGATAAATCTCTCAAACGTTACCTTCACTCGCTTGACTACATCTTGTAGGACTTGAGAGTAAATCTCTTTATACCAGGGATGAGTTTTCTTGAGTTGAGGTAAGGTTTTCTTCTGAGAGTAGTAATCTGGGTTGTCTTGTAATTCAGGCAGATGACAGATTAAGGGACAAGCATTGACTGGGGAGCGGTTTTGCTCATACCAGTTGAATCTATCAGCCAACAAATAGTTATACTGAGCGCACAGCATAGCCAGCCATCTGTCAAGTTCAATAACTTGCTGTTTGGTTGGGCGTAGCTTGTACTGGTAGGCAGTTCTCATTTGCTTACTTGCCCTCCTGTTTATCAATCTATGAACAGTATACTGTCTGTATGGTGTTTTGTTGGAACCTAATAAAAAATAATGTCATGAATGTAATTGGAAACCTCCGTTCCTACGGTTTCCCACCTATCCATCCCAACGCCAACCTGAGTTGTTACTGAGCCTGTCGAAGTACAGGTATGGCGTGGGGCTTCCGGTGAAGAAAGCTAAAACCGTCTAAGCCACGACTCAGCTTGAGTTGAGCTACAGTAAGGAATAGAGAATGATTCGCCATAGCAATCAGGGGACTACTCATGTTAATTTTGGTTGCTAATCCTAAATGTGGCAAAAGCTCAAGCAGCATATTTCTAAATGGCAAGGGGTACTGATCACTGCCCCCACTGTCGCCGGGTTGGTGATCGCTACAGCTTGGACGGGTTCGTTTCAGCTTCTCGAATGGGCAACACTTGACCAATTTTTTCAGCAGCGTCCCCAAGAACCAGTTGATCCCCGCATTCTGGTGATCACCATTGATGAGTCTGATATTACCCAGATCGGGACGTGGCCCATTCCTGATGCTGTTTTAGCCCAGTTACTTAGAAAAATAAACGCCCAACAGCCTAGGGCGATTGGCTTGGATTTGTACCGTGATTTGCCAGTCGAACCGGGTCATCAGGAATTAGTTGAGGTGTTTAAGTCCACACCAAATCTGATTGGTGTGGAAAAAGTTGTCGGAGAGACAGTTGCACCATCGCCAACCCTCAAACAACTGGATCAAGTGGCGATGGCTGATTTAGTCTTGGATGCGGATGGCAAAGTTCGTCGCGGATTGCTGTCTGTGCAATTAGACGATGAGTCTATCCACTTGGGATTAGGGGTAAAGCTGGCGTTGATGTATCTAGACGCCGAAGGGATTACCCTGCAAATGACGGATGAAGCCAAGAGTCATTTACAGTTGGGTAAGGCGGAATTTGTGCCATTGACGGGGAATGAAGGTGGCTATGTTAATGCCGATGTGGGTGGCTATCAGATCCTCTTAAACTATCGCGGACCGAGAGAGAACTTTCAAACTGTATCCATTGCTGATATTTTAGAGAATCGAATACCACCGGATTTGATGCGCGATCGCATTGTTCTGATTGGCGCTACCGGACAAAGTGCGAACGACTTATTTTTTACACCCTATAGTCAAAATACCATCGGTTCGCGTCAGCAAACACCGGGCGTGATTATTCATGCCAATATCGCCAGTCAGATTATTAGTGGGGCGATGGCGGGACGCCCTTTAATTAAGGCGATTGATGGACGCCCTTTAATTCCCTTCATTGATAGAATAAACCAACCGTCTTGGCTGACAATTTGGATTGATCCAGTCGAGTGGTTATGGATTGTAGTCTGGTCTTTTATTGGTGCGGGAGGAAGTTGGAAACTTCAGCAGGCAAACCAGTTGGCGGATAGGATTTTTCCCCGATGGGTGGTTGTTGGTTTCGGCACGTTCTTCATGGGTAGTATTCTGGTGGTGGGGAGTTATGGGGCGTTTCTGGCTAATTGGTGGTTGCCCGTGGTTTCGCCGCTTGTGGCGTTAATCGGATCATCAATGGCGATCGCACTATACCAAACCTGGGAATTGCAGCGCCACAATGCTGACTTAGAAATATTACTGGAAACCACGACGGCTCATTCTGATGCGATTGAGGAGGAGTTACATCAACAAGCTGAAGAAGCTGCACGGGAAAGTGAACGCCGCTTAGCCCAATTTCTGGAAGCGGTTCCGGTTGGGGTAGCGGTATTAGATGCAACCGGAAAAACCTATTACCTGAATCAACGGGCGCAACAGTTAATTGGCAAAGGTGTGGTTCCTGATACCTTTGCTGAACAATTTGCTGAGGTCTATCAATTTTATATTGCTGGAACTGAACAACTCTATCCGGCGGACTTATTGCCCGTAGTGCAAGCGTTAATGGGAGAAAGCGCCACGGCTGATGACATTGAAATTCACCAAGGCGATCAGATTATTCCCATTGAAGCTTGGGGTATCCCAATTTTTGATGAAGGGGGCAAAGTGACGTTTGCGATCGCGGCGTTTCAAGATATTACTGAACGTAAAAAAGCTGAAATTGAACGCAAGGATTTCACGGCTCAACTCTTGCAACTGAATCAAGCCTATGAACGGTTTGTTCCGGAAAATTTCCTGAAATTGCTGGACAAGAAAAGTATTGTCGATGTAGAACTGGGCGAGGCAGTGCAGAAGGAAATGTCGATTTTATTTTCGGACATTCGTTCCTTCACCACCCTCTCCGAACGGATGAGTTTAGAGGATAATTTTAAATTTATCAACGCCTATCTGTCGCGCATGGAACCTGCGATTGTCGAACATGATGGCTTTATTGATAAATATATCGGTGATGCGATTATGGCGCTATTTAATGGTAGTGCGGATGATGCGGTTCGCGCCGGAATTGATATGTTAAATCGGTTGACTGATTATAATAAAACGCGGCGACGCCCGGATCGTCCCCCGATTCAGATTGGGATTGGGATTAACACCGGTTCGCTGATGCTGGGAACCGTGGGCGGACACAATCGCATGGATGGTACAGTGATTAGTGATGCGGTCAATTTAGCCGCTCGCTTAGAACAGCTTACGAAAGAGTATGGGGTATCCTTATTAATTTCTCACCACACGTTTTTACAGCTAAATCATCCGGTTGAATATGCCTTCCGGATCATCGGTCAAGTCCAGGTTAAGGGTAAAAGTGAAATGGTCTCTGTTTTTGAAATATTTGAGGCAGATCCACCAGAACTACGCTCGGTCAAGTTAATGACGAAGCCTGATTTTGAGAAGGCTTTATTTCTGTATAGTAAACATTTATTTGAAGAAGCCGCCCCAATTTTTCAAGAGTGTTTACAGATTAATCCCGTTGATCAAGTCGCTCAAATTTATTTAGATGCTTGTCAGAAGCAGTGTGAGGGTTGAAATCGTGATCGTGGGGGGAACAGGGAACGGGGAACAGGGAACAGGAAATACCCAATTCAATCATAGCCGTTAAAATAAGTTAATTGTAGGGGCGGGTTTAGTCGTTTAATTTTGGTATCTACCGATAACCTGTAAATCAAACCCGCCCGTTATTATAACGTGGGTTAATCAGGCAACTCTGAACCCGATTATCAACAGGGTCAAAATTTTGAGGGTTTAACGTTAATGAATTTCTTTTTTCCGCTTCTGGGACTACTGCTAGGACTCTTCGCGATCGCGATCCTACTCTATCTGGTTACGGGTCGCCGCTATCAATCCTCTGAATCGGTGGTCAATTCTTACGACCAATGGACAGAAGATGGTATTTTAGAGTTTTATTGGGGCGAACATATTCACTTAGGGCATTATGGCTCACCGCCTCAACCCAAGGATTTTTTAGCCGCAAAATCAGATTTTGTGCATGAAATGGTGCGTTGGGGAGGACTCGATAAATTACCCCCAGGAACCACTGTTTTAGATGTCGGGTGTGGCATTGGCGGCAGCAGTCGTATTTTAGCACGGGAGTACGGGTTTGCCGTAACCGGAATTAGCATCAGTCCTCAACAAATAAAACGCGCTCAGGAGTTAACACCAAAGGACTTAGATGCGAGATTTTTAGTCGATGATGCCATGGCAATGTCTTTCCCAGATGCCAGTTTTGATGTGGTTTGGTCAATTGAAGTGGGTCCTCATATTCCCGATAAAGCACTTTTTGCCAAAGAATTAATCCGGGTACTCAAACCTGGTGGTATTCTGGTTGTTGCTGACTGGAATCAACGGGATGATCGCCAGAAACCACTTAATTTTTGGGAGCGTCCGGTGATGCAGCAACTCTTGGATCAGTGGTCTCATCCGGCGTTTTCCAGCATTGAAGGGTTTTCGGAACGGTTGCAAGAAACCGGACTGGTTGAGGGTAATGTAGCAACCGCAGATTGGACAGAGGAAACGCTTCCATCTTGGCTTGATACTATCTGGCAAGGCATCGTTCGACCCCAGGGATGGCTACAGTTTGGTCTATCCGGTTTTATCAAGTCTGTGCGAGAAGTGCCGACAATTTTATTAATGCGGCTAGCCTTCGGTTCTGGGCTTTGTCGATTTGGCATGTTTCGCGCTATTCGAGCCAATTCTCCAGCCAATTTAACTGAAACCGTCTCGACTCAAGCTGTGGCGACAGAACGGTAATGAATCAAACTTGACCTAAGCAAGATCCCCGACTTCTCCAAAAAGTCGGGGATCTGTCTGTGTACCTCAGTGGTATAGCGCTACGCGCTAGGCTTTCTTGCAATAGGCAATAGGCAATAGTGAAGACAAAAGCTTACCTGAAAAGGGATTGAGCGATTTTAATTTTTCTTGATTTTGTCCTAACGTGTGTGCGTAGTGCTATAAGTAGTCGGACAAAAGAAAACGGCACTGTACTAAGTTTTGTAAATAACCCTCAAACTCTTACTGTTCCCTGTTCCCTGTGACACACCGAGCGAAGTCGAGGTGTTCCCTGTTCCCTAATCTCAACCGTTAACTTTAATTGTGTCCACCCACTTATCAGGTTTATTTGGCTTCCGCTGTGCTGATCGTGTTTTTGTTGACATGGGGGTATGACCTATCCCTGCTATCCTTAGATTTTGCGAAAACTGGATCAATCCTGATATGACTTGCATAAGCCTGGAGTAGAGGTACAATATGTTCCCTACAGATAGTGGTTCAACGGTACAGCAAGCGTCAGTCCTGACTATTCAGGTCAATGTTGCCTCTAGAGATAACTATTATGGAGCCGTGGTTAAAATTACTTCTGCAATGGGCTGTCCCTGTTTTTAAGACCCTGGTCTATCTGAAAACGACCAATCAATTTAATGGTATACCCTTAAACGAAAAACCAACATCTGAACCCAAACCTCTTATATTACCCTATCAGGGGGTCGATCAACCCCCTCAAGGGGAAAAACTGGTGGCAATGGGGCAACATTTCGCCAATAAACTGCCAGATGTGATCAACGCGATCGCGCAAACCGTAGATGAAACGGATCACCTAGAACAGCAGCGCTTCCAGCAACAGAAAGCCCTTCAGCAGCAACTCGTCGCCGAACATCGCCAAACCCTATTCAAACTCGCCGCCTATCAACGGGAAACCACCCTCCAGTTACCGGAAGTCCATAAAATCCTCGATCATTGGCCCCTCCGCCTGTTTCCCTCCCAACTCCTCGAACCCCATCGCCCCAATCGCCCGATTCCGCTACGAATTTTTATTGCCCCTCCCCAGGTTCAGTTTGAACGGTTTGGGGAAATGAACTCACAAGTGCCAGATATTGAACTGGGTTTGGCGCAACGACTGCGAGAATTCTTAAGTCAACATTATCCCCTGCATTCTCAAGTGAGACCCACTGAATTTTTAGGCGGGGCGTGGGAGAGTAAGCGGTTTCATAGTGAATCGAGTATTAAGGCGCTGTTTAGTTTATTGAAATCTGAACCTACCTTAATTTTAGAATCAGAAATTGATGGCGATTTTCTGATTTTTCGCCTCGCTTATTGGGGATTGGGACAGGACAGTTATTGCTATTCAACCTTATGTAAGTTCTCCTATCGAGAGTTTATCTATGAATCAACAAAAGCCAGGGCGTTGAAATGGAAAACCACGCGAGACAAACTCCTGGCATTGGGAAAGAGTATTGAGGATATTAATGCCAAAGGTGGCGACAATGCGATTAATTTAGCCTACTTGGAAGAAGCCGAGGAATTACAGCAAGCTGGGATTGATCCGGGGGAATTGATTTTTCCCTATAAAGTGAACCGTCGCGACTGGGACAACTTTTGCCAGTTTTTAAGTACCTGTCACTGTTTGGTGGCGGGCTGGGTGGCGGATATTCATCATCTGGTTCACTCGGATGTACCGCCGCTTTTGCCGGAATTATTACCGCCATTAATTGCGGAAGTCCCTGATCCGAATTTAGTCCAAGTGGTGATGCAAACCACGCTTTCAATTTATCAAGAGGTGTTACAATCCCTTATTAGTGAACGCCCTTACTGGGAACCGGAACTGAGTTTAAAACTAGCACAGAGTTTAACCTGTTTACCCGATAAATCTTGGGCAACTACACAAATTAAGTTCTCGGTGAAAGCATGGCTGCAACAACGGAAACAGCCCCATCGAGAAGGCTTACAGGCATTTGAAGCCATGCGATTGGTATTAACCCAACAGGATCACCACTATTGCCAGATGCTACAATCCTGTTTAGCCGCCGTGGGGGATGAACAAGGGGCAAATCAAGTTCAGGAGTTGCTAGAGGCGATCGCAGCTCGTCAACAGTCGCAGACGTTTGCTAATCTAAGCTTAATCTCTACGTTCACCGGACTCAGTGGTAAAGTCCAGGCGATCGCGATTCATCCCCATGGACGCACCCTGTTAAGCTGTGGGGGTGATAGTAGGATTAAGATTTGGGATATTATCAGGCTGAATTCGACACCTATTCAGCAATTAAATGGGCATTCTGGTGGAGTTTTAACCCTTACCCTTAGCCGGGATGGGCAGATTTTAGCCAGTAGCGATCAGTCGAAAAATCGCAGTTATATTAAAGTCTGGAATCTACATCAGGGTAAACTGCTGTGGACGCTTTCTGGACATCGCAAGCAAATTCATTCCCTAGCGATTAGTCCGGATAATCACACCCTGGCGAGTGGTTCCCACAAAATTAAGTTATGGAATTTAAACACAGGAGAACCCTTCCGCACGCTATTTGGGCATAAAGAATGGGTGTATTCCCTGGCGATTAGTCCCGATGGTCAAAGTTTAGTGAGTGGAAGTGGGGATAAGACAGTTAAGATATGGAAATTGGCAACCGGGGAATTATTACGGACGCTGAGTGGACATAAAGCCAGTGTCAGGGCGGTGGCGATTAGTCCTGATGGACAAACGATTGTCAGTGGAAGTGAAGATAAGACGATTAAACTATGGGATTTTGAGACGGGAAAACTCCTGACTACATTAACTGATCATACAGGAGCCGTGTATGCGATCGCGCTGAGTCTCGATGGTGACTATCTCATCAGTGGGAGTGAGGACAAAACAATCAAGATTTGGCATCTGCATCGGGGAGAACTCATGCAAACCCTTGAGGATCATACCGCCCCAGTATACGCCCTTGCCATTGGTGCTGATGGACTCCTTGCCAGTGGGAGTGAGGATAAGACGATTAAATTGTGGCGTCCCTTGTAGAGACGCGCCATGGCGCGTCTCCCTTATTGGCGTTTGTGCTATCAAGACGAACACAGAAGGTTAATCAAGGATTGAGGTATCTCTTCAAAATGCTCTAACAAAAAATCCATAATTGCCAGATGGCGCAAGTCAACGGGTTGAGGACGATGATAGCCTTTCCCTCGGTTAAACCAACTCTGAACCGTCCCCTGGGAACGAGAACAGATGTGAGAAAGTTGCTCATAAGTGACATCCCATTTGGCATAAAACTGTTTGGGTGTCATCCCTAATTCACAGTAACAATAGAGGTGAATGATGTATTGTTCCCGCTGAGTAATTGGGCGGGGATAGTTTCGCCCTTGGGGATTATAGCGTCCAGTTGGGCTATGCACAGATAGAGGCGCAATCCGATGGCGAGAAGGGGTGGGATAACAGTAGAGATTTTGATCATTTTGATCCTCTTCACTCATCGGTTCAATCTCCTCTATTTCCTCACCATGGCGCAGGGTATTTAAAGCGCCAGCGATGAGTTTACCGTTGAGGCTTTCGATCAACTGCTGAATAAATAGCTTGGCGATCGCATCGACTTCAGCATCCGTTAGGTGCATTTGCGACGCATCAAAATCAATATCGCGATAGTGCTTGAGTAGAGACAGGAGTTGAGTAATCCCCAATTCCGTTAACCCTTGCTGGGTAAAGGTTTCAGCGGTATAGCTGGTGTCAAAGTGAGGCGGTAAAGGTTTCATAGGCTTCTTTTCCTTATGTCATATTAGTGTATTGCTTGCTTGTAATAATGTTATAACAAAACAAACAAAATTAAAACCCCTTTCTCTCAAAAAAAAGAGCCAGGGGAAAATACTTGAATCAAAAAAACGTAGGGTGGGTTAGGCGGGACTTAAACCGAAGCAATAACCATTTAATGAACAATCCGCCGTCACCCACCAATATTAACGGGACGGTGTATTATTTAATTAATAAGTCAGGAATAATCATTAATATTGGTGGGTTTCCTAAGTCAACCCAACCGACTCTCATATTCAGGCTTCTCCCATTAACTGTAGTACAGCGTCAATAAACCTCTGACTAAAATATATTCCTTGTTTAAGCATCGCATCTAAAAATGGTTTGACTTCTTCAATCTCTCCTAATTGCTTCGCTTTAATCAAAATTCCAACTGAACCGGAAACATTAAGATTGAGAGACTCTGCTACCTTTCTACCCGTTAACTCATCAATTAAAACAAGTTTAGCCTTTTCTTCTAATGCCAAGGTAATTACTTCTGCTTCTCCTCGATCAAGGCTAGGCAGTAGTAAAGCGAGTTGTTCTTTAGCAGTAATCGTCTGACGATTAATCCAAGTCTCTTGTTCTAAGTCAATAAATCCAGTTTTGTTGCGAGTATAATCTGATATTTCTTTAGCCACAGCATCAGGTATTGTCAACTCACCAACTATTTGTCGCAATAAAGATAACTGATTAATTTTTGCAAAAGCAATTAAAGGTGTGGCGTTGCTGATAATCATTGTTTGTTTATAACTGACTTATTCCTTGGATTTCGTGTTCTAAAACGGATTCATCATAATCAAAAACTATAATACCTTTTGCCGCTAAAACATCCATAAATTCTAAACGATTAATTCCCGCCAGTTCTGCGGCTTTGCCCAAAGATAATTTTTTCTCCTGAAAATAGGTGATTGCTGCTAACAAGCGCAGATTTTGGGTTAACTCCAGCGAACCCACTTTTAAAGCGGCGAGCAAATCTTGAGAAATTTGAAAAGAAATTGTCTCCGTTGTCATCAGAGTAATTATTCCTTTAGCTTTCCACCACCTTGTATTGTAACGTAGGGTGGGTTAGGCGGAACTTAAACCAAAGCGATAAACCTTTAATGAACAATCCGCCGTAACCCACCAATATTAACGGGGGAAAATATTATCGAATCAATAAGCTGTTCGGCATTTAAACCATAATGTCAAGAATTGGGAGATCCTTGTAGTGCGTTTAGCGAAGCCATGCCGCAGGCTTTGCATCTTGCTCGCTACTAATACCCAATTTAAATGCATTACAGCTTATTTCAGACAATAATCCTAAACTTGGTTGGGTTTCCTGCGTCAACCTAACCGACAACCACACCTCAAAAAACGTAGGGTGGGTTAGGCGGAACTTAAACCAAAGCGATAAGCCTTTAATGAACAATCCGCCGTAACCCACCAATGTTAACTGTTTTCTGTTTAATATCTCTCGGCTAGGTATCCCTTATGCAAATAAAACTCACACGCCAGAAGAAAATCCTGCTTCTGATTATCGCATCCATGTTTGTGAATTTCCGGGAAACTGCGCCACTGGCGGCGTCGGCGGATATGTATTTGGATGATTCTGGGGAGGTGATTCCTAAGTTAAGTACCCAGGGATATCTGGCGGTAGGGGTTCCGGGAACGGTGGCGGGTTTGGATAGGGCGTTATCGGAGTATGGTACGATGAACCGTCAACAGGAGACTGTGGCGGCGATTTTTTTGGATGGGGGGGAAGCCTTTCAGGTGGGGGAACGGTTGGTTCAGGAGGAGTTGGCGGAAACCTTGAGTGCGATCGCGCGATCGGGAGCTTCGGTATTTTATCAGGGTAGAATAGCTCAGGCGATCGTGCAAGCTAGTCAGGAGAATGGCGGGATTCTCACCTTAGAGGATTTTACTCGGTATCGGGTGCGTCAGGATACGCCGTTGCGCTGTTTTTATCGCGGCTATGAGGTGGTAACGGCGCCACCGCCGGGAGGGGGAGTAACGGTGTGTCAGATGTTAAATGTGTTGGCGGGGTATCCTCTGAGGGAGTGGGGATGGGGTTCGGTGGAGAGTCTGCATTCCTTTTTGTCTGCGGCGCTATTTGCTTATCGGGATCGGAATCAGGTTTTGGGTGATCCGGATTTTGTCGAGATTCCCGTTAAGCGCCTGTTGAGTCAAGAGTATGCAGCCCAGATTCGGGAACAAATTGGGGAAAGGGCGTTGAATCCCCAGGCGTTGCAGATGCAGGATATGCCTCAAGGCACTCATACGACCCATTATTCTATTGTGGATCAGTTTGGCAATGCGGTGGCGGTTACGTATACGATTAATTCCCTGTTTGGCGCTAAGGTGATGGCAAAGGATACGGGGTTTTTTCTAAATAATCAGATGAATGATTTTACGGTGAAGCTGGGG